>CAYGOX010000164.1:4524-8510 GCA_964351485.1 uncultured Halioglobus sp. | reverse complement strand
CCATGGATGGCGCTTTTGCGTCCCCGTCATGGCTTTACCGCCCCGGCGATAGCGTGAGCAGTGCAAAGGAGCCACTTTCGTCAGGATGGAAATTACTTCGTAGCCAGCAGACCGCTCACACCAAGCAGGATTTCAAGGCGCCTCGCCCCAAAGTTGTTTCAGCCGCGCATCGCGGCCGCAGTTCCAGCGATAGTACTTGTAGCGCACGGGATTCTTGCGGTAGTAGTCCTGGTGATAGGCCTCCACCGGCCAGAACGTCGTGGCCCGGCGGATTTCGGTGTACACCGTTTCGTCCGCAAAGCGCTCAGCCACTGCCGCTAGCGATGCCTCTGCCGCTGCCTGTTCCGCGTCGTTGGCCGGGAAGATGGCGCTGCGGTAGCTGAACCCCTTGTCGCAGAACTGGCCGGCGTTGTCGAACGGGTCGATGTTCACCCAGAACAGGTCCAGCAGGTCCTGGTAGCTCACCACGGTCGGATCATAGGTGACCTCGATGGCTTCGAAGTGACCGGCGTGATTGCCCTTGTAGGTCGGGTTGGGCAGGGTGCCGCCGGTAAAGCCCGACACCACCGCGCGCAGGCCCTCGCGCTTTTCGAAATCCGACTCCATGCACCAGAAGCAGCCCCCGGCGAAGTAGGCCGTGGCCAGCGACTGGTCGGATTCGGCCCACGCGGGCAGCGTTAGCAGTGCGGTGAATAGCAGGCTCAGGCGAAGCATGGCGGTTGTCCCGTGCGGTGGGTGTGCAGGGTAGACAACACCCCGCCCGGGGAGTTCAAAGCGGTCTGAGTGCTCAGACATGCGCCCGTGGCGCCAGAATGTGCTATGAACCACCCATTTGGTGACGTAAATCACTAAACTGGAGAAATCACCAGTTTTTTCTGGTGCTGCCCCGGTGCCCCTCCTAAGCTGAAATCAGCAGCCGATAGAGCTGTTCAAACCAAGGGGCGAAACGTTTATGAGAATCATGATCCTGGCGATCCTGGTCGCCGTGCTGCCGCAGGTTGCTTCTGCGCGTGTGTACATGTGTGTGGACCAGGCTACCGGCAAAACCAGCTTCACCGACAAGGCCTGCGAAACCAGCGATGCGCGCGAGGAAGTGCGCATCGACCGGACCAATCTTGACTCAGGGCAGAAGTATGGCAAGGCACCGCGCGAGAAAACCTGGCGCAGCGAAGAGGAAAATCGCAAGTCGGGGCGCGAGTACAATGCCAGCCGGCGCGCGGTATACGACCCGAGCACCACTGCCAGCACCGAGTGACAGCGCGTTCGACTGCCGGCGTCAGGCGCGTCCTGCCGCCGGCGGCCGGCGTGCCGCAAGAATCGTCAGAAATCCCCCCGCGATGACGAGCAACCCGCCGGCTACAGACCAGCCGTCGGGGACCTGCTGCCAGAACACCCAACCCCAGAGTCCCGCCAGGGGCACCGCGAAATAGTTGATCGGAGCGATAGCCGCGGCCGGCGCCATGCCGTAGGCCCGTGTGTACAGCTCCAGCGTCCAGTAAATCGCAAACCCGATGTAGAGCAGGGCGGCCCATTCCACCGCGTCCAGGCCGCTGTAATCCCCGATGCTGAACGGGGCGACGCAGGCCAACGACAACACCGCGTAGTAGGTCAGGATGCGCGAGGTCGGCTCGCTGGTTGCCAGCTTGTGTGTGGCAACCATGGAAATAGCCAGTGTCAGGGCGGACAACACGCCCGCGCCGTGCCACCAGCTCATGCCGTCCGGGCTCGGCCGCAGGATTACCGCGATCCCCACGAATCCGATAGTCAGCGGCCACCAGGCGCGCGCCTCAACGTGTTCACGCGACCAGGCCCAGACCACCAGCGGCACCATCAGCGGCGCGCTCTGGCGCAACAGCATGGCGTCGACCATCGGAATCCGGTGAAGCGCCACGTAGAACAGGTAGAAGCCGGCCACCCCGGCGATGCCGCGCACCAGGTGCAGGCCCAGGCGTTCGGTGCGCAGACTGCGCAGCGACTGGCGCAGGATGCGCGGCAGGCACAGCAGCAGGCACACGGCGTACTGCACGGTAACGATCGCCGCCGTGGAGACCGTCGCCGAGGCGAACTTGGTCGCGGCGGCGGCTGTACTGGCCAGCAGGATCATCACGAAGGAGAGGGCGATCGCGCGGCGGATCGCCTGTGGGTCGTGGTTCATATCCGGCGACGTCAGGGTGTGGGTCGGTACCAGATCGACGAGGTATAGGCGCGTTCGATGATGGTGTCCGGCTGGTCCTGCGCGTGTTCAAGGCCCAGCGCGAGGGCGTCGAGCAGCGAGTGGCGCGCGGTGGGGATCTGCAGCACACGGGCGTAGTAAAACGCCGATTGTGCGGGATCGAAGTCTGGGTCCTGCCAGACGGCCTGCAGCTGCGCAGCGCCGATGCGGTTGTCGACCTTGCCGGTGCGCAAATCGACCGTATTGCCGATCGGCGTCAGCGACCCGTCGTTGGAGAGCGATCGTTCGCCTGCCCAGGCGACGTTGTATACGCGCTCCTGCGCGTTGCCCTGCGCATCGAGCCAGCCCTTGACGATTTGTATACGGTCGAGGTTTGCACCGACCGGGTCGCGCGATGCGGCCACGATAAAGCTCGGCGCGGTACCGGCCGGGGTCAGCTCACCGCCCATGGGAACACCGCTCTTCGTTGCGTCCATGTAGAGATCCGCGCTCGCCAGGTCGTCCTGCGTGTAGCCGTAACCGCCGAAGAACTGCACCGCAATACGCGGCCCGGTGGTCGCGTAGACCTCGCGGTTGCGCATGGCCTCGACAATTGCCTCGCGGGTGTTTTCCCGCGCCCAGACTGCCGCCAGGCCCGAGGCCGACATGGCCCAGCCGCTGGAGCCGGGGCCGTCGTCGTTGAATTTGGTGGTCTTGTTCGCCGGTATCGAATCGGTGGCGAGCTTGCCGTGGAAGTTGTCTTCTTCTGCCGAGGCGAGCGCGGTGTGCGAATCGGTCGAACCGATCACGCCGAACTGGTAGGGGTTGATCCCGACGCTGCGCTCCAGTGAGAGGCCGCGCTTCAGCGCAGGGCGGATGAAATCGCCCGGCTGGGGTTCGTAGGGCGTCCAGTGCCGTTGGATGTAGTAGGGGTAGTTCTCGAAATCGGCGAAGGGGTCGTCCGGGGAGAGCGATGAATGTGTTTCCGAATCGCCCTTGATCTGGGTGATTTCCGCGATGCGCTCCCAGCGCATACGCTTGTCTGCATACTCCGCAGAGATCGGCTCGCCGCGCAGGGTGGTGGTGGAGAACATGTATCCCTTGGAGATGTTCGAGTTGTGCGGGATGGCGATGAAGTTCGCGCCGGTATCTTCGCTGGTCCGGTCCAGCCACTGCCACAGGTCCTCTGGATAGGGGCTGTCGTCGAGGCCGAAGGGATCGTATTGCTGCGCGGTGGCGGCGTCGCTGTCGGTCACCACGATCCGGTGCAGGTTGGCGCCGCCGGGAATCGCGCTCCACTCCCAGCCGATGAGGGCGGTAAACACACCGGGTTCATTGTGCGCATCGGCCGTGTCGGTGATGGTTTTCCACGTGTCGATCTCAACCTGTTTCGGCATGGGGAGCAGATTCAGGTCGCTGTTCTGGATGGAGCTGGCGCGCGCGTCTTCCTCGGGGGTGAGTTCCGGGTCCGGCAGGATCGAGACAAACAGGCTGCGTCCCTCGCCGCTGTCGATGGCGCGATTGAGTATCAACCCTGCGACGCGTGCCTTGATCGAATCGATCAGGCCGAGATCGGTCGTGTCGACGCCGTTGCGATGAATCGAGCGGATAATGCCCAGGAATTCGGCGTGGTCTGACACAACGAGAAAATCCAGCGGCGTGCCAATCTGCACCCTGGCCTGGTGATAGGGATGCACCACCGGCATGCCCCGCGCGTAGCGGAACGCTGTGTCTGGTGTCGCTGTGAGGTTGTTGTTAGTGTACGCGTCAGACGAGTAGGTGGTATGCAGGTGGGTGTCGCCCCACAACAGGGTCCTGGTGGCATCCGGGTCGG
>CAYGOX010000164.1:0-4514 GCA_964351485.1 uncultured Halioglobus sp. | reverse complement strand
AACGGTCATGCATAGTGTCGCGGCCAGGGTGCGCAGGAGGTGTGTCGAGGGTGTTGCCTTGCGGTGGGCCATCACGGTGTCCTGTCGATTGTTATAGCCGTGCAGTGTATCGGCATGCCAGGGGCATTGAAACTGTCGACGCACCCTCGTTGGGCCAGGGACAAGTCCGGGGAGTTTCCGAGTGGAAAAACGTAAGGTATGGCTATTGCGCCTGGTGTTGCCCGGGCGTTTCGGTGGTGTCCTCACCGCCCTGATACTCTTTGCGTTACTGGTGCCGCTGTTTATGCTCGGCGTGACCGAGACCGGCGAGGGCGATCCGCCGGTGATGTTCTTCAGTCTGATTCCGGCTTATCTCATTCCACTGTTCAAATTCATCACCGAACGGGCGCGGCAGTCGCTGGACGAATTGCGCCCGCTGCTAACGATCGACGGCGAGCTGTTTGACCAGTATCGCGATCTGCTCGATTCGCAGTCGCCGCTGTCGGCGCTGGGTTGGCTGGTGTTCGCGGTCCTGTGCGCGCTCGGGCACATGGTGCTGCTGCGCGGTTCGCCCGCCGCAGCCGTTGCCGCCGTGCAGGAGTCCACCGGAGGTTTGCTCAGCATGCTCGGCGCGATCCTGATCTGGGTGGTGATGACCACGGTGATCGTCAAGCTGGTGGAGCAGGCGATCGTGTTCAGTCGCCTCGGCAGGCATCACACGCGGGTGTCCCTGCTCAACTTCGAAGGGCTGTTGCCGTTCGGGCGAGTCTCGATGAGTGCCAGTCTCGTGGTGATCGGTGCGCTCGCGCTGTTCCCGCTGATCAACCTTGGGGAGGAATCCCACCTGGCAGAGAGTGTCCCCGGCGCCATTGCTGCGCTGATACCGCTGGTGGTGATGTTCGTCATCCCGGTGTGGCCGCTGCACGAGCGCCTGCGACGGCTCAAGACTGCCGAGCTGCGCCGGATCAACGCGCAGATTGCACAGGCTGTGGACGGCGCAGCGCCAGCAGACCTCTCGAGCGCTTCGCTGACCGAATTGTCTCCGCTATTGCTCTATCGCCGCGAGATCGCACACACACCGACCTGGCCCTTCGACCTGGGGAACGTGGCGCGGCTGGCGTTTTACCTGGTGATTATCCCGATGACGTGGGTTGGCGCTGCGCTGATCGAAAACGTGGTGGACGCGCTGCTGTAGCGCGTCCGCGCTCAGGCCTCGGCGGGGATACCCTCGACCAGTGACAGTGTGCCGGCCAGGTGGGGTTTTTCACCCTGTTCGTCTTTCAACTCGAATCGACTGCCGGTGTCGTCGCTGTGGTACTGCAGCGTGACGGTCGCGGGCAGGAAAATAGGCAGCTTGAACGCGACGTCGACACTGGCCATGCCCGCGTGGTCCGGTGGCAGCAGGTGGGCCACGGCGCGGCTTTTGCTCCACATCCCGTGCATGATCTGGCGCTTGAAGCCCATCAGTTTAGCGGTCCACGGGTATAGGTGAATCGGGTTGTAATCCCCCGACGCGGCCGCGTACTGGCGGCCCTTGTTGGCGGCCAGTGACCACTGCACCGTCTGCTCCAGCGCAGGACCCGGTTCGGACGGCGCCTTCGCCTTGCGCTCCCCGCTGCCGAACTTGCGGATAAGCATGACGCTCAGGTCGTCCCAGACCAGTTCGCCGGCGACCCGCACCTCGGTCACCAGGCTCACCTCGTACCCTTTTTCCACCTGCTCGGCCTGTGCGAAGCGCACTTCGAAATCCAGCGTCTCACCGACGCGCAGCGGGCGCTGTTGGCGGATGCGGTTGCGGATATGCACCGCGCCCATCGGGGCAAAGGGAAAGCGCTCGTCCAGCATCAGCTGCATGTGCAGGGCAAAGGCCATGATGTGAGGGTAGGGCAGCGGTATGGTGTCGCCATCGGCGAAGCCGCACACCGCGTTGAACTTCGCCAGTTTCTCGCGATCGACGGTGACCCCGGGAGCGAGTATGCGCAGCGCGGGGAACTGCGGATCGCGCGCGGGTTTTTTGCGCGCGACGGCGGCGCGCGCGAGCATGCCCGGCATGCCGGGAATCGAGGACAGTTCGATAGTGAGTGTGTCGTTCATGGCAATCAGGCGCCGATCCAGTTCTGGCCGCAAACGCGCAGCGTGGTGCCGTTGACCGCGGCGGAGCGCGGGTCGGCGAACCAGGCGATGGCCTCGGCGACATCCTCAGGCTGACCGCCCTGGGACAGCGAGTTGAGGCGTCGCGCCACCTCCCGGGTGATCACAGGGATGGAGGCGGTCATCTGGGTCTCGATAAAACCCGGTGCGACGGCATTGACCGTAATGCCGCGCTGTTTGAGCGCCGCGTCGCGCGCCATGTAATCGACGTAGCCGATCACGCCGGCCTTGGAGGCGGCGTAGTTGGTCTGGCCGCGCTGCCCGGAGATGCCGACCATCGAGGCCACCCCGATAATCCGTCCACCATCGTTCAGCGCGCCGTTGGACAACAGCTCGTCGGAGATTCGCTGTGCGGCCCCGAGATTGATTTCCAGTGTCATTTCCCACCAGTGTTCGGGCATGTTCACCAGCAGTTTGTCGCGGGTTACCCCGGCGTTGTGGACGATAGCGTGCGCGCCGCCGAATTCTCGCGCTTTGGCCGCGATGATTGCCGGGGCGTCGTCGGCGGTGATGTCGGCTTCCAGCGGCGCGCCCCCGATGTCACTCATGACGGACTTGAGTGCGTCGGCGGCGGGCGGTATGTCCACACCGATGACCCGTGCGCCCTCGCGGTGCAGGACGCGGGCGATGGACTCACCGATGCCGCGCGCGGCGCCGGTCACGATCACCACCTTGTCGTCGAGCGGCTTGCCCTCGAGCACGGGGACAGTGATGTCCGCGTGCACGACAACCGGCTGTCCGTCGATATAGGCCGACTTGCTCGACAACAGGTATTCCAGTGTGCTGCGCGTGGCGTGGTCGGCGCCCGGTTCGATCACCAGCAGTTGCGCAGTGCTGCCGCGATTGCCGATCTCCTTGGCCAGCGAGCGGGTGAAACCCTCCAGCGCGCGCTGTGCGGCGGCGCGTTCGGGTGTCTGGGCCTGTAGATGGGGTTCGCAGATAACGATGACGCGGCCGTTGTTGTTGAGCCTGCGGATCATGGGTGAGAAAAACCGGTGCAGACGCGCCAGGTCGCTCGACTGACTGCAATCGCGCCCGTCGTAGATCAATGCGTCGCACTTGTCCTTGCTGTCCTCGGCGAAGGCTGCGGAGGGGTCAGCGCCGGTAATTTCCAGCACCTGCACACCCAGTGCTTCGAGGTGCAACTGCAGCGCCCGCGTGGCGTCGCCGCCGCGACCACCCGCCAACGCCACCGTGCCGGTGGGAAGCCCGGAGCCGCCCTCGAATCGCTTCAGGTCGGGCACTTCCAGCCCGAGTTTCGCGGCGATCGCGCCGCCGGTGCTGGAGCGAAGGAATCGCTCGACTCTGTCTGCCATGGCAGTAGTCTCCGCTAGTTTTTTCCGATTACCGTTGCGGGCCGACCCACAACGCCAACGGGACAGGGTCGACCGCTCTGTGTGAAGTGTGGTGGATTACCGGCGACAGCACAACCTTGCGCGAGTGTTCTAACGCCGTGTTCTAGCGCCGCATGATCAGCTGTTCAGCGCGCGATTGCGCATGCTTGAGCTGCGTTTTCAGCTGCGCCAGCCAGCGCCTGGCCCAGGCAAATTCCAGCCCCAGGATAGTGAGTCCCAGCGGTATGACCAGGATTGCCGGGCCGGGCAGCAACACCATCGCGACGCCGATCACCAGTACGGAGGAGCCCAGTATGAGAATGACCGCCCTGCGCGCCTGCCGGTAGGATGCGCGCAACAGTACCTCGATATCGTCGGCGACGGGTGACACCAGTGCCGCAGTGTCTGCCCCGGCGCGGGTCGAGGCCAGGATGCCCACCGCCAGGATGCCGCCAATAATGGCCAGCGAGACGAGGTTGGGAATGGGGTAGTGGTGGACCAGCAGCATCTTCACGCCGATGTACGCCATGAGGAAGACCAGGCTCATTTTCAGGTAGCGGAATTTTTCCATCAGGCCGGCCAGCACAAAGTAGAGCGAGCGCAGGCCGAGAATCGCAAAAATATTGGAGGTGAACACAATGAACGGATCGCGGGTGATCGCGAAGATGGCCGGGATCGAATCAATCGCAAAGGTGACATCGCTGATCTCGACCAGTATCAGCGCCAGGAACAGCGGCGTCGCCATGCGAATCCCGTCTATGGTGACGAAAAAGTGTCTGCCGTGAAACTCCTTGGTGACCGGGACGAATCTGCGTGCGAGCTTGATGACCGCGTTATCTTCCGGAGCGAGCGTGTCGTGGCGCACGATCATCATGCTGGCCGCTGAATAGATCAGCAGCCCGCCGAAGATATAGACGAGCCAGTCGAAGCGCTCCAGCAGCGCTATGCCGCCGATGATCATGGCGCCGCGCAGGACTACCGCGCCCAGGACACCCCAGAACAGCACGCGGTGCTGTTCCGCCAGCGGTACCTTGAAGTGCGCGAAGATCA
>CAYGOX010000163.1:6091-8544 GCA_964351485.1 uncultured Halioglobus sp. | reverse complement strand
CGCTGGACCTCGGGCGCGCACGGCACCCCGGCGTGGCAGCGCGCCATCGGCTACGTCTTCCAGGACGCGCGCCTGTTCGATCACCTGGACGTGCGCGGCAACCTCGCCTACGCCCTGCAGCGGCGCTGCCGCGACGACGGGCCAACACTTGAACAGGCAGCCGAACTGCTGGGCATCGCACCGTACCTGGAACGCCGGCCAGACACCTTGTCGGCCGGTCAAAAGCAGCGCGTCGCCATCGCTCGCGCCCTGCTGCGCGCACCGCGCCTGTTGCTCATGGATGAGCCGCTCGCCAACCTGGACCACACCAGCAAGGGCGAACTCATGGCCGCACTGCGGGAGTTGTCCGCCACTGCCAAACTACCGGTGCTCTACGTAAGCCACGATATCGAGGAGGTCAGCCAGCTCGCGGACTACCTGGTGCTGCTCGACAACGGCAGCGTGACGCAACACGGCCCAGCGCTGGAACTGGCCAGCCGTCTCGATACCCGCCTGGCAGCGGAGGAACAGGCGGCCGCGATCCTGGTGGGCAATATTGAAAGTCACGAGCCGCAGTACGGACTCACGCGCATCTCCCTCGGCGAGCAGACGCTGCAACTGGCGCAGGTCGATCACGCGCCGGGGCACCGCTGCCGCGTGCGGGTGCCGGCGCGCGATGTGAGCCTGTGTCGCACAAGGCCGACCGACACCAGTATTCTTAACGTACTGTCGGTGACGGTGGCAGACATTGAGCGCACCTCCTCGCACCGCCTGTTGCTGCGACTGGCGCTGGGCGACCAGTTCCTGCTCGCGCGCATCACGCGCAAGTCACTGGTGGAATTGAACCTGGTGGTGGGCGACAACGTCTTCGCGCAGACAAAAAGTGTGGCATTGCTGATGGGGCCAACGACCGTATGAGTGAACATCCCTACGACGCGCTCACCCCGGACGTGGTGATCGAAGCTGTGGAATCGGTCGGCTACCTCAGCGACGCGCGACTGCTGGCGCTCAACAGCTATGAAAACCGCGTCTACCAGGTGGGCCTGGAAGAGTCGCAGCCGCTCATCGCCAAGTTCTACCGGCCCGGCCGCTGGAGCCGCGAACAGATACTGGAAGAACACGCGTTCACACTGGAACTGAAAGACGCCGACATTTCTGTGGTTGCCCCCATGTCCGACGACGACGGCAACACCCTGCATAGCTACAACCAGTTTGTGTTTGCCCTGTTCGAGCGGCGCGGTGGCTATCTGCCGGAGCTGGACAACCTCGACAACTTTCTGATTCTGGGCAGGACGCTAGGACGCATCCACGCCGTCGGCCGCTCCGCATCGTTCGCGCATCGCAGAACGATGAACCCCAAAGACATGATCTCCGACAGTCGCGCCTTCCTGCTCGAACATTTCATACCGCACGAACTGCAACCGGCCTACGAAACACTCACCGCCGATCTCGACGCCGCAGTGTCGGCCATTTACGATGCTGTCACCCCGAACGACATGATTCGCGTACACGGCGACTGCCACGTCGGCAATATCCTGTGGCGCGACGAGGTCGCACACTTTGTCGACCTCGACGACTGTTGCACCGCGCCCGCGGTGCAGGATATCTGGATGTTCCTGAACGGTGAGCGTCACGAGCGCGAGTTACAACTGTGCGAATTCGTGGAAGGCTACCAGGAGTTCTGCGACTTCGACCCGCGCCAGCTCAACTGGATCGAGGCGCTGCGCACCATGCGCCTGATCCACTACGCCGCCTGGCTGGGCAGGCGCTGGGAAGACCCGGCGTTCGGGCGCAGCTTTACCTGGTTCAATACCGAGCGGTACTGGTCTGATCACATTCTGGAGTTGCGGGAGCAGATGGCGGCGTTGGATGAGGAGACTTTGCGGTTATTATGAGCGCCATTTCCATCGGGACGGATGCCTGCTTCCGTGCATAACCGAAACTACGGACACATCCAATCCACGCACAATATAAAAGATCGAGAAAGGAAATCTCGGAATTACGGCTCTGTGGATATCACGATGTACTACCGGGAAGGACATCGGATTCTGTTCGATCGACTCCAACATGCCACTTACTACGTCGAGAAATTCGTGGCCTAAGCCGCGCTTTTGTGACTCGTACCAGACCGCTGCACTCTCAAGATCATATTCCGCCTCTTCCCTGAGTCGGACTATATACGTCATAGGCGTTTTCGAATGTCGGAAATAACATCGCTGGCAGTACGACCTGGATCTCTATCAACTTCAAACGCCTCAAGACGACGGTCAAGTTCCGCGATCTGATCTTCAGTCAGGGGAAGTATCTTTTGATCGCTGGCAATGCTATCCCACAGATCCTCCACGATCCGGATACGCTCTTCAACGGTCAAATTTTTTAACGTGTTGTCCATACTCGAAGCATACTCTTAAACTGCCAACTGTCTAGAGGAATGTCAGGGGGCGCCAACAAAACAAGCAAAATGGTAACGCGAA
>CAYGOX010000163.1:0-6081 GCA_964351485.1 uncultured Halioglobus sp. | reverse complement strand
ACTTTTCTTCCCACAAAAAGGACAATTTCATCCATTGTGCTCAGGTCGCTTTCCGATTTACACCGCACCACTCAACCGCACCCTGGCAACTGTCCCGCGCTCCGGCTCGCTCTGGATCGCAAACTGGTAGCCATGCTTCTCGCACAGCGAGGCGACTATGTGCAGGCCCAGGCCGTGACCGTCCTGCTCTTGTTCGACCTGGCGGAACGCGTCGAGGGCGATTTCCAGTTCCTGTTCAGTCATGCCCCGCCCGGTATCGAGTATCCAAACGGCGCAGGCGCCCTGCTCTCGCCGGCAACCTAACAGCACCTTGCCCTGACTCGTATTCTTGATGGCGTTTTTCACCAGGTTGCTGACGATGCGGACGGTAGCAATGGGATTGCCCCGCACGAGCATCGAACAGGGCACGGTGCGCAACTCGATTCCTTTCTCCTTCGCCTCGGTAGCGAACATTTGCGCCACGCCGTCCAGCACCAGCTGAATGGGGAAATTCTCATGTAACGACTGTATGTCGCTAACCGGATGCGCCTCGCGCGATGAATCCAGGTAATTGCTGACCAGCGACTCCAGGTACTCGACACTGTCCAGCACACTGCCGGCCTGGTTGCCCGCCAGCGCCAGCTTCAGGGCGCTGAGCGGCTGGCGGATATCGTGACTGGCCGCCGCGAGCTGCATATTGGTTTCCTGCGCCATTCTGATCGCGTCTTCCCTGCCGCGCTCGGCGGCGAACAACTCCCGCTTTGCCTTGGCCTGCTCCGACAGGGCGTGCATTTCGCGCATGATCGCCTGATCTCTCTGCTTGCGAATGTCATTGGCGCGGTCGGCCATGGCCATGCCGAACATCAGGGCGTCGAACAGGATGCCCGCCTTGGTGATATCGAAGCTCAGCGAAACGGGAATGGTACCGGGCAGGCTATGAATGACGCTGGAGAGTATCGACGCGGTGCAGATGCCGACCCAGCCCACCACGTAGAAGCGCGCTGAGCGCATCCCTTGTAAAAGCGCATAAATACCCGCGCACAGGTATAACACCGCGCCACCGGAGGTCAGCCAGAACCCCAGCCACTTGACGTAACGATCTTCAATCAACAGACCCGCGACAATCAGCGCGACGCACAGCCAGATCATCGTAATAATCAGTGCATCCAGTTTCGGTGCGAGGCGCCAGGTTTCCAGGAAGCGCCGCGAAAAATTCGCGGCCATGATATTGATCAGTAACCCGAGCACCAGCGAGGCAAAGGCGTTCCACGCCGGCAGGTTGGGCCAGAGGAACTGGAAACTCAGGCCGTCCATGTGGAAGACATACAGCACCGCCGCGGCCAGATACAACGAGTAGTGCAGGTAGATACGGTTACCGGGCAGGAAGAACTGAAACAGGCCGTAAAAAAGCATCAACAGTGCGGCAGTGTAGAAACCGCCACTGCGGGTATTAGCCAGGCTGCGCCCGTCGGAAAAACTTTGCGGGGTTTCAATGGTCAGCGGCAGGAAGGTGGTGCCCCGCGACTGGTAGCCCACCAGCAGGTCGCCGGCCTGCTCCGCTGCGAGGTCGAAGGGCACGGCAAGCAAGCGGTAATCCATTGGCCGCTCGGAGAACACTGAATCTTCGTCGTTGGACAACAACAAACGCCACTGCCCGTCTGTGCGCTGATAAACACGCATCGCATTCATGAAGCGGGTATTGAGCGCGAGAATCCAGGTGTGGGGTTCGTCGTCCGCATTGTGCACCGGCAGGTGTAGCCACACCGTTTCTTCACGAAATCCGAAATCGATGACACCTCCGTCAATGTGCGCGAAGTGCTGATCGATCCGCGCGGCTACCTGCTCCACCGGCGCGTCGATGGGGCTCTTGCTGATTTCGTAACGCACCAGCTCGCCCAGCGCCCGGTAGTGCTGCCCACTTTCGAGCGTCACCGCCGAGGCCGTGGCGGCAACACCGAGTGAAACGGCACAGAACGCCCATGCCAAAAGCCGATGAAGAGTGCGCAAGGGAAAAACCCAAATTCCAAGCTGTGATAATCTTCTCAAGATTAGCGCCCCGGAGTCCTTTTCGCCATGCAGCCGTTACGAATCGTTGTTTGCGACGACCACGCCATTGTGCGCAGCGGCCTGCTGGAGTTGCTGGGCTCGCTCTGCACATTCGACTGTGTGGCAGAGGCCGAACACGGCATCGAGGCGATCGCGGCAGTGAAGAACCACCGGCCGGATGTCCTGTTCCTGGACATCTCCATGCCCTACGCCGGCGGCCTGGAGGTTATCGAAGAGATTCGCCAATGGAGCCCCGACACGCGCATCGTGGTGTTTACCGGCGTGGCGACCAGCGGCGTGATGAGCGAACTCATCCAGGCGCAGGTAGAGGGCATATTGCTCAAGAGTTGCAGTAGCCAGGAGATGCAGTGCGGCCTTCAGGCCATCATCGACGGCGCAACGTACATCTGCGAAGAAGCCGCTCGACTGGCGGGCGACTCACAGACATTGTCGTCGCTGACCAGCCGCGAACGCCAGGTGTTGCACCAGGTGGTGTTGGGTGCGAGCAACGCCGACATCGCCGAGCGCTTTAACATCAGCCCCAAGACCGTAGACAACCACCGCACGAATCTCATGCGTAAGCTCGACGTGCACTCCGTCGGCGGGCTGATCCAGGTCGCCATTCGAGAAGGGCTGATCACCGCCGCGGAAACTCCCTCTAACTAGACCCTGCTTGCCAAGGCGGCCTAGTTACCCGCCATCGCATCGACCAGCAGTTCCGCCAGTGCGAGCAGCGCCTCGTCGGGATCGAGCACGTTAAAGTCCACCGAGTACTCTGCACCGGTGCTGAGTGCAACGTAAGCACTGTACTGCCCATTCACCACGCTATACCCCACCTCGGAAATGCCCGGCACCAGTTGCGCGCCGGTTTCGACGTCGGAGCGCACGGCGCTGAGCACCTGCTGCGTGGGTAACTGGGCCAGCACCTGCTCGGCGCTTACCACCATTCCCTCCGTTTGCGGTATGCGGTCGATATTGTTCGCCGCAGCCAGCACCTGGGAGGCCTGCGATGAACTCAGCACCGCGCGGTTGATGGTGTAGGACTTGCTGAACGTGCTGATGCCGGAGATCGAAACCGATACGGTGATCGTCCGGGTTAACTGGCGGTGATCATAGGCCGTCAACAACGCCTGCCGCAGCGCTTCGCGCACCGCGTCGTCATCGGCCAGCGCGGCCTGGGTGCGCAGGTTGGTCAATGCAGCCACGTACGGCGCGATAGCACTCTGAGCCTGGCTGCGCGCACTCGAAGCAGCAGACGCCGCCTTGCTATCGCGCGTGGCATTGGTGGGCAGGTAACTCTGGCAACCGGCAATCGGCACCCAGATGGCGCAGTAGCGGCGCGCGTTGATCTCGTTTTTCACCTGCGTGTTGATGCTCGAATACACCTGGCCGGGCACCGCGTTAAGCGTGTCGATAGCATTGGTGGTGATCGACGGAATCGCAGCACGCAATCCGTTGAGCGACAGCTCCAGTTCGTACTCGGCCACCGCGTCTACCAGCGCCTGCTGCGCCTGTTGCACGCGCTGCTCGGCGAGCGTAAACGCGTTGTCCAGCTGCGCCTCCACCAGGCCCTGCGTCTCGACATCGATGCCCACCACCGCGTGGGTATTGCCATCGGCAAACGTCATGGACACCGGAATCTGCTTGAGCGGATTTTCCACCACCGCTGACAAAGTCGCCGAGGACTCATCGAAGTGCATGGCGCCACTCAACTGCGCCTCGGGCAACAGCGAGTTGTAGATGCCTGTGAGGTTCAGGTCGAGGTTGCCGGCGGCGTCGATGGTGAGGTCTGCCTGCAACTCGGTTTCGGGAAACACCTGGAACCAGTCCGGCTGCCAGCTCACGTCGGGCGCCACGCGGCCGTACACGCTCATGCGGTTGGACGTTGCGCCCTGTAACGGCTGCACGCGGATGCTGCCGCTCGATTGCGCGAGGTCCAGCTCGAAGAGGCCGAAGCCGAGCACGCCGAAGGAAATTTCTGCGATGCCGTTATAGCCGGCGAAGTAGCCGATTTCGGAGCTGAAGGGATCTTCCAGGTTGATCTCGGCAAAGGTCGGGTTCTTGATCACGTACTCGCCATCCAGACCGAGCACGTCGAAAATCTTCACGCCAACCGACGTCGCCTGTCGCACGTAATCGTGACCGAGAAACGCATCGATCGGTGCGAAGTCCACCTGGGGGACGTAGGGGATAAGGCCGTTGTCCGACCTGCCGGTTGCTACCAACTCGCCCGCGATCTCACCGTAGTGGTAGTACATTTCATCGAGCGGGTCAGAAATAATGATGATCTTGCCGCTCAGCGGTGTGCTGATATTCAGCGACTGGCCGCCGTCGCGGTCGCCGAGCTGCAGGTCGACACCTGCGCTCGCCAGAAACACCAGGTACAGCCGCGAATCCAGCAGCTGAATTTCAAACGCCTCGTCGGCGTTAATCTGCGCGCCGGTAAACAGCCCGATGTCGGTGCGCACATTGCCGACCACGCCAAGGTTGCTGGTAATCACCGGCGGGATCAGCGCGTCGCCGGCCAGGCCGAGCAGTTCGCCGTTCTCATCGAAGCTGACGTTCAGGTCGGCGTCGCGAAACACCTGGCCCACGGGAGTTGCGCCTTCCAGCGACGAATCGCCGAGAAGCGCAAAGCCCTCGGCGGTCTGGGTTACCTGACCGAGGGTGGTCAGGTCCTCTTCCACAAAACGCGGCGCCGTGAGAAACTCGGGCTCCAGGTAAAACACAAAGTCGGATTCCAGCACCGCCAACAGCGCATCGTTACCGGCCAGCACTGCGGTGGACAGGTGGCATGGCGCCAGTTTGTCGCCGCACAGGTAGCCGTGCTCCAGACGCCACCCGGTGAACGAGTGACGGTCGTCGGCCTGGGCGACAAAAGTTTCGTCGAAGAACAGGTCCACCACGTCTACCGTACAAACTTGCCCGGCCTCACAGGCAAAACTGCCGGACTGCGTCACCACGCGACCGCCCGGGCCGACCACCACGTCTATCTTGCAGGCGGTCAGCGCCAGCGCCACACCCACTGTTATGAATAAGCGCTCAACCGCTCGCTTGGCTCTCATGGCCAGGTACCTCTTTACACTACTACCTGTGTGGCATAGTGAGGTTTTGGCCTGGCGCGGCCCATGAGGGATTTACCTCATTTTAAAAATCTGGTTATTTTTCATGGGGTTAGGATAGGCAGCCCAACGCGCGGAAGGTGTTACGAATTAAGTAAACTGTCCCCTTATCTCTCCAATTGAAGCAGCGCGTCTGATATTTCCGCGACCCTCTCTGTGACTGCGGCTTCCGCGTCGTAAAGGCCCCGGTTGTAGAAGAAAGGGCCGATCTCTTCGGCAAAAAAATCAATCAGGAACTCGGCATCGAAACTGCCGATATCGCTGTCTAACTCTTCACTGAAATAGAACTGCACTTTCTTGACCATTGCGGCCTTTTCTTCCTTTGAAAACTCCATTTTCTCCATGACCTAGCTCCGCATTAAAAATACTGTTCGACGGTAAGCCTTTCACGCTACCGCTCTGACCGCCTCATGACAAAAAAGCCGTAGCTGTAGTAGCTGGAATGCTCATGAAAAACGGCTATTTCGTTTTTCGCTTCCTCCAACACCGCCATGGCATCCGCGTCGCCTTGCCATTCTGGCAATTTGCTGGCGATCAGTTTCTCCATGGGATCGTAGTACTGATCGGTCCATGCGGTGGCTGGTAAGACGAAATGTCCCGTTTGTTCGTAACCCAGGCGATCGATGATCGACAACTTGTTTTCGACGGTGTCGATCTCCGGGTAGGCCTCCCAGAATTTCACCACGGGCTCGGGCGGGTCGGGTTTCAACCATACCGCATCGCTGACCGCCACGTAGCCGCCCGCTTTCACAAACGGTTTTATCGCTGCCAGGCCTTTCTCAAAACCCAGGTTGTAGATGGCGCCCTCCGACCAGACGATGTCAAAGGTCGCTGCCGGGAATGACATCGTCGCCATGTCCTGTTCAAAGATTTCCAGCCTGTCGGCAACGTTTGCCGCCTCCGCATTGGCCTGTGTTCTCTCCAGCATGGACGG
>CAYGOX010000162.1:0-8546 GCA_964351485.1 uncultured Halioglobus sp. | reverse complement strand
GCGTTGGCCTGCAGATCGGAGAGCTCCTGAAAATCGATGCCCAGATGCTGCGAGCGGTGGCGGAGGTGACGCGCGTTATCGATCACGGTGGTGACTGGGAAGTGGCCGTACAGTTCCAGGCGCTCCACTTCGAGCGAACCCGCGGTTCGTTCATCGCCGACTGCGTGTAAGATCAGTCTTCCCGGGGCCGTCCGGCCAGCAACAGCGTTACGGAGCCAATTGCGCCGGCCAGTACGGAGGCGAGGATAATCCCTGTTTTCGCCATCAACAGGTCTTCCGGCCTGATATCAAATGCCAGGTCGGCGATAAAGATCGACATGGTAAACCCGATCCCCGCCAGCAGTCCGGCACCGATGATGTGCAGCATATTCAGTCCCCGGGGTAACTCTGCAAGGCCCAGCTTGATAGCCAGGAAAGCAAAGCCGGCGACGCCCAGGGGTTTACCCAGTACCAGTCCTGTCAGGACACCCAGCGTGATGGGGTGTTGTGCATATTGGCCAAAATCCGCGAAGTCGATGGGAATGCCGGCGTTCGCCAGTGCAAAAACAGGGATCACCAGGTAGGCCACCGGCAGGTGTAGTTGATTCTCCATTCGTTGCGCCGGGGCCTGTACCAGCCGGGCGCCCTCTTTGAGCGAAGCGACCAGAGCGCGGAATCGACTGTTGTGAATGATGTCGTCGTTTTCCTCGATGGCGTCCTCCATCTGCTGGGCGCTGCCGCGCACGCGTTCGATGAACAGGCGCGATTCAAACTTCGGGCGCATCGGGATGACAAACGCGACCACGATGCCCGCGATCGTGGCATGGATGCCGCTGGCGAGCATAAAGCCCCACAGGATTGTACCCACCGCGGCGTAGGGCAGAGGGCGGCGTACGCCGGCGAGGTTGAGGCTGACCAGCACGGCGGTGGTCAGGACACAGTAGCCGAGCGCGGTGACGTCGATATCTGACGTGTAGAAGATGGCGATGACCGCGACCGCGCCAAGGTCGTCAACGATTGCCAGCGCGATCAGGAATGTCATCAGGCTGGGCGATACGCGTCCCCCCATCAGGCTCATCACGCCGATGGCAAACGCGATGTCCGTCGCCATGGGAATGGCCCAGCCATTGAGGCCCTCTCCGGAGGCATTGAATGCAACGTAGAAGGCGGCCGGGACAGCCATGCCGCCGAAGGCAGCCATAATCGGCAGCAATGCCTGGCGCGGTGAAGACAGCTCTCCGACAAGCAGCTCGCGTTTCAGCTCCAGCCCGATGATGAAAAAGAACATCACCATCAGCGCCTCGTTTATCCAGTAGTGGATGGAGAGCGCGAACTCGGCGCCGCCCCAGCTGATGCCGATCTCGGTTTTCAGGAACGCTTCATAGCTTTCGTGGAGCGGACTGTTGGCGATGACCAGAGCCGCCACCGCGCACACCATGAGCAGGATGCCGCTGGTCGTCTGGCGATGGATGAACTCTTCCAGCGGTGAGAGGATGCGATCAAACGACCTCTCCCAGGGCGCGTGGTACACCCCTTTGCGCTCGTGGTCCGTCATGTCATTCTCCGATTACTCAACTGAAACGTATACGCAACAAGAGTCCTTTCAGTTTGCCTGCAGGAATGGGCCGTCCACACACAGTCTGCGTCCATCCGGGGCAGCGCAGGCGCCGCAGATACCGACGCCGCACTTGGTGAGATAGTCGATGGCGCTGTAAATCTGGTCCGGTCGACAATACGCTTTCTGCACTTCGATGGCGGCGTGAACCATCGGCTCGGGGCCGCAATTGTAGAACACCAGTTCGTCGCGCTCCGCCTGGGACATTGCCTCCAGTCGCTCGCGCAACAGTTCCGTCACCCGCCCGTGAAAGCCCGCGGAGCCGTCATCGGTCGCGACATGCACATCGGCTATCTGCTGGCACTCGTCCAGAAAATACAGCCGTTCGGCACTGCGTGCGCCGGCAAACACTTCGGCATTGCCGAAATCGCGGGCCACCTGGTAGACCGCCGCCAGTCCGGTGCCACCGGCAACCGCCATCACCCGGCTGCCCTTGGGCGGACCGGCGGGAATGCCGTGCGGGCCGCGCACGTAGGCACGTGTACCGGGGGGCAGGTCCATCAGGGCATGGGTAAACTCGCCCACATCGATGACAACGAGGCGGAAGGGATCATCGGTCAGTGCGGAAAACGGCTTTTCGCCGATGCCGGGCAGCCACAGGAAGATAAATTCCCCGGCCTGAATATCGATTCGCTCCTCGAAGGTCAGGATCGTGATGTCATCGCAGACTTTTTCGTTCGCGGCCAGTGTCACGGGCCGGAACCGCATATCGACGTCGTAGCGAACCTGTTCTTCAGCGCTGTCACTGTGAGCGTCCAGGTCACGTGCAAGCGTTTGGAAGTAATCCTGCGTCTGTTGTGTGGTCAATCCAACCAGCGCCGAGCCGATACCGACCACGGTTGCTCCGGCGTCGAAAAATGCGCGTACATCATCGGCACTGCTGGCGCCGCCACAGCCGATAATGGGTCGCTCCGTTTGGGCGGCAATTTCGCGCACGCATTTCAGTGCGATCGGGAGAACGCCCTTGCCCGACATGCCGCCAGCGCCATTGCTCAGCACCGGGTGGCCGTACGCTGATGTCTCGCCCGGCCCCAGCGTATTGATCGCGCAGAGCCCATCGGCGCCGGCCTCGAGCGCGGCGCGGGCAATGGTGGCGATATCCGGAGTGTTGGGTGTCAGCTTGGGAATCACCGGGATATCCACGGCGTCCTTCACCGCGGCGGTGATCTGCGCAACAAGGTCCGGGTCCTGCCCCATCGCCATCCCGTAACCCTTCGCGTGCGGGCAGGAGAGGTTGAGTTCCAGTCCGTCCGAGACCGGGGCAAGCAGCCGGGCGACGGCGACAAACTCCTCGATACTGCCCCCAAAAATAGAGGTGAGCAGGAAGCGGTCCTCCGGGACCTCCAGCGCGCCCAGCAGTTCCACGGAGGCCTCGGCACCGGGATTGGTCAGACCGACCGCATTGACGAAACAGCCGGGGGCGTACTGGCTCAGGACAGGTTCGCGATTGCCGGTGCGTGGCACGGGCCCGATGCTCTTGGTGGTGACGACACCCACCTGCGGCATGTGGTCAAAAACGTACTGGATAATCGGGGTGGCAGTGGTGACGATTCCGGAGGGAATGGTGAACGGCCCACTGAGCCGTTTGCCAAGGAATTCAGGCTTCAAGTGTAGACGCTCGCGTGGGAACTGGCAGGGTTGTCATTGGTCCGCGATTATACGCGAAAGCTCGACAGGAAACGACCGCGGAGCGGCGTTTGCAGGTGTTACCGGCTGCCGCCGGCGATAAAACGAAAAGGGGAGGAGGGCGGCGCCGCAGAGACGGCGCCGCCCGGGTACATTAACCGGCAGTGAGATCCTTGACGGTCTCAGAAGTACCGTTTTCCTTGCAGGATTCGATACCGTTTTTGCAGCCGGAGTCAGAATCGTACATCTGGCTCTGGCCGATCACCTGGTGATTCTTGGCCTTGAGGACGAAGTAGGCCTTGCCGTTGCTGGACTCCTTGCACTCGTACTGGCCGTCTTCGCTGCAGTTCTTCTGGACGGAGGCGATGCCGTTCTGTGCGGCGGCCTTGGTCTTGTACATTTCGCTCTTCAAAATGTTCTGGCCGTTGGCAGCCAGCAGGTTGAAGAAGAATTCGCCATTTTTGGCCAACTTGAGCTCGTAACATCCAGCCATAACTTCATTTCCTCACGTGTTGCAGATGGTTTTTGTCACCCGGCAGTCGGGCATTGGTGGTCTCCCGAGAGACAGTGTAGCGTGGAAAACCCGCCATGCCAGCGCCCGAATGTAAAAAAGTTATGTGCCGCAGAAGGTCTGGCGCACGATCTGTTGTGGTTGCGGCGGCGTCGCGTATTGGGCGTTGTCGATTGAAAATTCGAACGGGGCGGCAAGGATATCGGCCAGCGCATGGAAGGGCGCAAGGTCGCCCTGGTAGGTAGCGCTGGTGATCGCCGCCTCCACCAGGTGGTTGCGCGGGATATAGACGGGGTTGGCCTGCGTCATGGCGCGTCGCGCAGCGCTGTCGGAGGGCTCTGCGTCCAGACGTTTGCGCCACCGCTCGACCCACGGCAGAAGGGTGTCGGGCAGGGTGAAGATCGACTCGATCGAATCGCCCGGCAAATCGTCCAGCGCCAGTTCGGTCAGTCGACGGAACGTGAGCGTGAAATCGGCACCCGCTGCTTCGAGCAGCGACCAGAACTCTGCGACCAGTTCGCGACCCTCCTCATCCAGTTCGGACAGTCCCAGTTTCGTCGCCATGCCGCGTGCTTCGGCCTCGGTGTAGCGTGTGGGGAAGGTATCGATGGCGGCTTGCGCGAGGGCCAGGCCCTGGTCCCGGTCTTCGTGTAGCAGCGGAATCAGCGCCTGTGCCAGGCGTGACAGGTTCCAGTGCGCGATGGCGGGCTGGTTGCGATAGGCATAGCGCCCCTGGTGGTCGATGGAACTGTAAACCTGCGCCGGGTCGAAGCTGTCCATGAATGCGCAGGGCCCGTAGTCGACGGTCTCGCCGCAGACCAGCATGTTGTCCGTATTCATAACGCCGTGGATGAAACCCAGCAGTTGCCAGCGGGCAATCAGCGCCGCCTGGGCCTCGATGATGCGATACAACAGCTGCTCGGTCGGGTTGTCGGCATCAGCACAGTCCGGGTAGTGGCGGGCTATGACGTGATCCACCAGGGTTTTCAACGCGTCCAGGTTGCCACGGGCGGCGAAAAACTCGAAGGTCCCGACGCGTATATGGCTGCTCGCCACGCGGGCCAGTACCGCGCCGGGCAGGGGTTCTTCGCGGTAGACCAGTTCGCCGGTCATCGCGGCGGCAAGTGCTCGAGTGGTGGGGACGCCCAGCACGTGCATGGCCTCGCTGAGCAGGTATTCGCGCAGCACCGGCCCCAATGGCGAGCGGCCGTCGCCACCGCGTGAGTAGGGCGTTGGCCCGGCGCCCTTGAGCTGGATATCAAAACGCCGGCCCCGGCTGTCGAGCACCTCGCCGAGCAGGACGGCCCGCCCATCGCCCAGTTGCGGGTTGAAGCCCCCAAACTGGTGCCCCGCGTACACGGTGGCAATTGGTTGGGCCCCGTCCGGCAGTGCGTTTCCAGCCACGACCGCCAGCCCTTCGGCGGAGCGCAACCAGTCGGGATCAATATCCAGTTGCCGCGCCAGTGGCTCATTGACGCGGATGGCCGAAGGGGCCTCTACCGGCGTGGGTGCCTGTTCCCGGAAAAAATCTGCGGGCAGCGCGGCGTAACTGTTATCAAAGGCGATAGGGCTCAAAATCCTGCTCCGGGCGGGGTGATTGCTGTCCGGGTGTTGTCGCGATCATGCCCTAATCGCATGGTCTGATCTAGCGGTCCCGCTGCGGAATTCTCGGCTGCAATATTGACTGCCCCGGCGAGCAATGGCTTTATAACGGGCCAACAGAAACGCAGTGAAGGTGGCAGACAGTGGCAGAAAAGGCGTGGGATACCCTGATTCAGAATGCGACGGTGTTTGATGGTACCGGCCAGGCCGCGTCGGTCCAGGATGTCGCGATCAGCCAGGGCCGGATCGCTGCCCGTGGCAAGGACCTGCCGGCCTCCCAGGCCGAACACGTCGTCGACGGGCAAGGCAAGTGGCTGATGCCGGGTCTGCTCGACATCCACACGCACCTCGACCTTGAGGTCGATCTCGAGCCGGGGCTGCCGGAGGTGGTCAGGCACGGCACGACGACGGTGCTGGTGGGCAACTGCAGCCTGGGAACCTGTTTCGGCAAGCAGGAGACCCAGGACCAGAGTCCGATTGTCGACTGTTTCACCCGCGTGGAAAACATCCCCAAGAAGGTGCTGCGTCAGTGTACCGAAGCGGTCAAGTGGGATAACACCGGCGATTACATGGACCACTTCGACGAAATTCCACTGGGTCCCAACGTTGCGGCCTTCATCCCGCACTCCATGCTCCGCATCGAGGCGATGGGCCTGAAGGACAGCATCAGCCGTGAGCCGACCGAGGCCGAGTTGAGCAAGATGGAGTCACTGCTCGAACAGGGGATGGCGCAGGGCTATGTCGGCATGAGCACCGACGGTTTGCCGTTCCACTATCTGGCCACCGAGCCTTACACCGATCAGCGAATCCCGACCCAGTTCGCCAGCTTTGGCGAGATGAAACGCCTGCTGAAAGTTTTGCGCAAGCACGACCGCGTCTGGCAGACCACACCGATCATTGAAAACCGTGCCAAGGCCTTCCTGTACTTCCTGTTGTCCAGCGGGCGGCTGTTCGGCAAGACGCTGAAAACCTCGGCGCTGTCGGCCATGCAGTTTGTCCTAATGCCCAATGCGCACAAGGGTTTCCTGGGCTTTGCCGGACTGGTCAACAGCAAACTCCTTAAGGGTAATCTGCATTTCCAGGCCCTGGGGGCGAATTTCCGTGTGTGGTCGGATGGCATCGTGTCGCCGCTGTACGAGGAACTCGAGTCTACCTGTGAGCTGATTGCCAAGGAGTACGACGATGTAGAGGGTCGACTGGCGCTGCTCAATGATCCTGCGTTTATCGAGCGTTTCCGGCGCGACTGGCACCACGGTCGCAAAGGCTTCAATCTCGCGACGCTGAAGACCCGGTTGGGTGCCCCAGACAACCTGGTCATCCGGGATTTAAAGCTGATGATCTTTGATGGCGCTCCCGTGGCAGAGTGGGAAGGCGAGAGTATGCAAGCGGTCTTCGATCGCCTGGTGCGCTTTCAGGCCGGTGCCGCGGCTGCCGCGCGTTCGGATGAGGAGAGGGCGGTCTTTGAGGCATTCCCTTCGCCGATCGAAGACGATGCCGAGTTTATGCTGCACATGATGCGCACCTACGACAAGAAATTCCGCTTCTGGGTCGATGTCGGCAATATCTCGCCGGACAACACGCTTGAACTGTTGCTGCACAAGAACACGATGCCGGGCTTCAACGATTCCGGCGCCCATATCACCAACATGGCGTTTTTCGATACGAACCTCATGTCGCTGAAGCTGGCGCAGGCAGACTCCCTCGACACGGTCAGCAAGATTGTCCAGCGTCTTACCAGTGAGCCGGCGAAGTTTTTCGGCCTGGATGTTGGCACCATGGAGATTGGAGCACAGGCGGATCTGGTGCTGATTGACCCCGAAACGCTGAAGACCTGGGACAGCAATGTCTCGCGCAAACTCATGTACCGGGAGCTGTTTGAGCACGACCAGATGGTGAACCGGTCGGACGGTGTGGTGAGCTGCGTCTTCATCAACGGCGAGCCGGTCTGGCGCGACGGTGCGACGACCGAAGCGCTGGGAACCCGGCGGCTCGGGCGGGCCCTGCGCGCTGCCTGAGCCCGGCTAAAACCCTGAATATATAAGGGTTTTTGTCGCTGTTTCATCGCGCCCCGAATAACCGGGCGTTATAGGGCTTGATATCCCCTCGGTATATCTGCGGCCCGCACCACCTCTGCGCGTCTTTGAAGTAGCTCACACTTTTACAAGCTTTGGGCCCGGGACGCGCTATCTCCCTTCTGTAGACCTGCTTTTAGCCCATCCGGCGCTAAAGGATTAGTCGGTTACACCGCTAAGCACTATGCGCAGGACGACAAGTCCTTAACTTGTCTCAATTCTCTCTGTACCCGGGCTAAAGAGGATTTACCACGGTGATTTTCAACGCGAACCCCGAAACGAAAGCCGGTATCGTGATGCTGGTGCTTATGGCGGCCGTTTTCATGCTTGGAGACCGGCTCGGTCTTGTGGCTGACAAGCAAACCATGCTCTACCAGGAGCGCAACGAGATATCGCAGCTGCTGGTTGACGATATTGCCAAGGATCTGCGTTCGGGCAATCCCAGCCGCGTTCCGACGACGCTGAATGCCTTCCTGGAGCGTCATCCGTTCCTGGACGGGGCGAAATTCGAATCGACACTGGTCTCGGTCACCGCGGGTGAAATGGGCGGCGATACACGCACCGCGGAAGGCTCTGCTGGCGATCCGGTGGGCCAGGGCTACCTGGTGGTCAAACCGGTATTTGACGGGACGCAGCGAGTGGGCATGCTCGAGGTCCTGTTCAGCGGTCGATCTGCGCCTGGCACGGCGGCCATGTCGAATTACTCGGTCGCGGTCCTGTTGTTCCTGTTTACCGCCGGCGGGTTCCTGTTCCACCGCGCCTTCATTGGCAGGTCAGCTGAGGACCTGGACATGGGCACTGTCGTGCCGACCCGAATCAAAGAGGCATTTGACTCACTCGCCGAAGGTGTCCTGGTGCTTGACGAGACCGGGCGAATCGCACATGCCAACCGCGCGTTCAAGGAAAGTTGCTGCATGCAGTCCTACATGCTTGCCGGCACCTGGCTTCACGACCTGGAGTGGGTTTCGTACCACGATGGCGAAGCGATTGAAGAAGCGGCGCTGCCATGGATGAAAGTTCTGCGTACCGGTGACGCTGTCGTTGGCACCAAGCTGACGCTCCGCACCGAAGACGATATCGAGCGCTCCTATGGCGTGAACTGCACACCGCTGCACGAAACCGGCTCGGAAAGTCGCGGCGT
>CAYGOX010000161.1:0-8611 GCA_964351485.1 uncultured Halioglobus sp. | reverse complement strand
GGGTGCTCCCGAACGACGATACGACAATGAGATGCTGACCTTATCCGCAACGGCGCACAGCGGCAAGCGTCGCGGAACGGGATCGGTGTGTCAGGGCTGGCTGGTCGGTAACACGTCGGGAAAAGGTGAGTACCAGGCCTGGTCGTAGCGCGATTGCAGCAGGTCGATGGCGCGCAGCGCCGCCAGTACGCGCTCGGCGAATAACCGGCGCTCTTCACGCAGCGCGGCGCAGTCCCCGTTGAGCAGGCCGAGGTGCTCGGCCAGTCGCAGGCCGTTGGTGAACAGATCCTGCGACACGGACGACTCGCCGCTGATGGTCTGGCGCAGGAGCATCTGTCGCCCCTGGTCCAGCAGTGAGCGGGTGAACGCCTTGCGGTCGTCTACCGGTGCGCCGTCGAGATTGAGCAGCCCGACCGCCATGACCAGGTAGGCCTCGGTAAATGAGCGCAGGATCGCGTGCCCGAACAGGGGTGGCTGGTCGCGCAGGTGTCGGTCGAGTGATTTTTCGCCGGTTTGCCAGTTGGGGTAGCGCGCGTTCGTGTACGCCAGGACGTCCTTCCAGAACTCGCCCGAGGTCTGGAAGAAAAACTCGAACTTGTACAGGTTGCGCAGTGCCTTGACGTGTTTGCGCAGCGTCATTTCTCCGGGCTGTTCGATGTCCAGCGAACACAGCGCCAGTCCCATTTCGCCCAGTGCTGCATTCAGAAAAAAGTGTGTGACCGTATTGCGATAATAAGCGGCGGCGAGGTGCTCACGACGCGGAATATAAAATACCGGTTCGTCGGCCTTGTCGAAGCGCTGGACCAGGCCGCTGTTGGTCAGTGCCAGGACAGCGGCGTCCACCTGTTCCTGGGAATGAAGCGAGAACCCGGTCGCCACCGGCAGTGCGCGCTCCTCGACCAACTGCACGATGTCCGCCGCCTGCCGCGCAATCTCCGAGGAGGTGAGGGCGCGGCGGTTGGCACCCAGCAGTACCATCGTCAGGACATCGGTGGCCTTGATGGGCGTGATCTGTTCGATCTGCCGGCTCGCCTCGAAGGCGAGCTGGGTGATTTCGAGTCGTTTGCGACCCTCCGTAGACGCCGGGTCGATAGCCGCCGGTGGCAGCGGGATCGGCTCGCCGTAGCGCACGTACACCTTGCCGTAAGGCGTGCGCTGTCCGAAGACGTAGTCGATAAACCATTTCAGCGATTCCTTGCGCTTGGGCGCGCCCTGCTGCATGGCCACGTAGTCGTTGATCTCGGCGATCCGGTCGAAGGCGATGGACACCGGTACCACCAGCACATCGTTCATCTGCTCGCGCTCGCACGCTTCCATCACCCAGTTGAGTACGCCGAGTTTGGGTGGCGACAGTTTGCCGGTACGCGAGCGCGTGCCTTCGATGGACCACGACAGGGGCATCTTGTTACGGATCACGAAATCGATATAGCGTTTGAACACCAGTTTGTAGATCGGATCGTCGGCGAAGGATCGGCGCAGGAAAATGGCACCGACGCGGCGGGCGAGGGCGCCAAAGCCCAGGAAGTTCATATTGACGCCGGCGAAAATCAGCGGCAGTGGCTTGAACCGGTTCTCATACAGTGACAACAGGAAGACGAAACTGTCCATGTGCGACTTGTGCGACCACAGGAACAGGATGAGCTTCTCGCGCGACTGCGCGCGGATCGACCGGAGCTGATCCAGGTTGATATCCAGTTTCGCTTCGTAGCTGCGCGTGTAGACGAAGCGCGCCAGGCGAGCAGCGGGGCGCAGCCAGCTCGCGCGCGGCGTGGCCTCGATTTCCCGCAGGCATTTGGCGGCATAGGCGCGCGCCTTCTGGGGCGTTTTGCCCGCTTCGCGCGCGGCTTCTGCGAGCTCGGCGACGAATGCCGGGTCGTCGAGTATCACGCTGGCGGCGGGCAGGCGACTCATAAGCGAAAGACCCCGAACAGTGCTGCGTGGTCGGACAGGTCGCGCCACTCGCCATCGGACAGGCACTGCGCGTGGGTGGGTTCGAGGCCGCGGTAATAGATGCGGTCCACGGGCAGTATCGGCGCCCATACCGGGAATGTCCGCGCGTGTCTGCCGTGCAGCTGTACAAACAGTTCTTCCAGGCCCAGGTCGTCGTGCAGGTGCAATTCCGCGCGCTGGCGCCAGTCGTTGAAGTCGCCTGCGATAATCATGGGCTCGTCAGCGGGCACGTGCTCATTGATGCGATCAGTCAGCGCCTGGAGCTGTTCCCTGCGCTCCTGTTCGAGTAAGCCCATATGCACACACAGTGTATGCAAGCGCGTGTCGTGATCGGGCAGTTCGATGACGCCGTGCAGGATGCTGCGGCTGGAGCGGGGAAACTTCGAAATATCGATGTTCTCCCAGCTCGCAAAGGGGTGGCGGCTGAGAATCGCGTTGCCGTGATCGCCCTTGCGGTAAATCGCGTTGCGCCCGTAGGCGAAATGCGGCCAGGCCTCGTCTGCCAGATACTCGAAGTGGGGCTGATCCGGGTAGGAGAAGCGCCGCCGCTTGGCCTCGCTCTTTTCCGCCCGCCCCTGGATTTCCTGCAGGAAGACAATGTCCGCCCCGGTCTCGGCAATGCGCTGGCGCATGGAGTCGAGCACGAAGCGCCGGTTGCCGGTGCAATAGCCCTTGTGAATGTTATAGGTGAGTATCGTCAGCTCGGTGTTTGCAGCGCGCGCCGATGCCGCCCGGTTGGGTGATCTCCCGGTCTGTTTGGCAGCGCGTCGGCGCCGCTCGGCGAGCGCTTTTTTCGTCCAGAACACCACGTAGTCAGTTACGCTGGCTATGGCGATGGCAATCAGCACCAGCAGTGCGGCCCAGATCGCCCCCGCGGGCACCCAGTCGACAACCTGGGCCAGAAGCAGCAGGGCGCACACGGCAATCTGCACCACCATGTTGGCCTTGCTCAGCGGCCGGGCGCCGAACTTGTAGGGCCCGATAATCCGGTAGTAGCTGATCGCGCCGCCCACGATGATCAGGTCGCGCAGGACGACGATCGCTGCGACGGCCCAGGGAATGATCGCTACCGCGGCCAGCGAGGTGAACGTCACAAGAATGAGCAGTTTGTCGGCGATGGGGTCCAGCGCTGCGCCCCACTGGGAGAACGCGTTGAGGCGCCGGGCAAAAAAACCGTCGAGCATGTCGGTGAAGCCCGCCAGCAAACCCAGCGCCAGCGCGCTGTGGTAGTCCTGTGCCAGGATGCAATAGCCCAGTGGCGCAGCCAGCACCACGCGGGAAAATGTCAGGGCATTCGGCAGGTAGTGCAGCATTAGCAGGCATTATTCACCACGGCGGGAAATTTTCCAAAAGCGTCGCTGCCATCAACGCGCCAGCAGGTACACTCCAAGCGCGCGCAGGTCCTGCTCATCGAGCGGATACACAGGCATGGGTGACTGCGGCGCGGTCAGTGCGTCCACGACATCTTCGTAGCCCAGTCGCTGCCCGAGATCGTCCAGGCGCTTGGGATTCTCGCCCTGTTCATGGCAGGTCGCACATTCGTGTTCGCGATAGAGCGCTTCGCCCGCCGAGAGGAGGGCGGGTATATCCGCGGTGGCCACCCACACAGGCGGGGTGGTGTCGACCGGCTTGGCATTGCCGGTGGGAAGCGCGGCACCCGCCACCTGGTCGCCGTAGCTGACCCGGTAGATGGCCCCGGCGAAGTCGTCGGAAATATAGATTGCGCCATCGGGCCCCTGCGCGATGTCGACCGGCCGGCCGCTGATGTCTCCGTCATCCAGGAAGCCGCTCAGGAAATCGCGGGATTCGATGCCCTTGTCGTTCCAGTGCAAAGACACGACCTTGTAGCCGTCCGGCGTGCTGCGATTCCATGATCCGTGCAGTGCCACCAGCGCGCTGTTGCGGTACGCCGCCGGCGTGGTCGGGTGATTGAGAAAGGTGATACCCAGGGGCGCGTTGTGTGCGGGAAAGGCAAACGCCGGTGCAATCGGCTCGCGCTGGCCGGCAGCGGGATCGTCGCCCATGTCCGGGTCCGGCTCGTTGTTGCCATTGAAGTAGGGCCAGCCGTAAAAGCCGGACTCCACGACGCGGTTCAACTCGCAGGGCGGAAAGTCGTCGCCGAGCATGTCGCGGCCGTTGTCGGTTGCATAGAGGCCGCCATCGAGCGGTGACCAGTCGAAGCCCACGCTGTTGCGCAGCCCCGTTGCGAAAATCTCGCCGCCGCTACCGTCGAGCGCGAAGCGCATCATGGTGGCCCGTCGCTCGTCATCTTCTTCACAGATGTTGCAGGTGGAACCCTGGGCCAGATAGAGCCTGTCGTCGGGGCCTACCCGCACTGTCTTGCTCCAGTGGTTGCCGTTGTCGGTGAGGCCGGTGACGATATCCTTCAACGGCGTCTTCAGCACACCCCGATCGTGATCGAATTCCGCGCGGCTGACGCGGTCGGACTGCGCGATGAACAGGGTGTTGCGGTGGAAGTCCAGTCCCAGCGGACGCGCGAGGCCGCCGATCAACGTCTCCATGCCGTCGTGCTGGCCATCGCCGTTGGCGTCCCGCCGCAGCAGAACGATGTCGCCGCTGTGGGGACGGCTCACCAGCAGGTCGCCGGCGCGGGTGAATCGCAGGAAACGAGCCCTGGGGACGTCGGAGGCGTACAGGCTGACGGTGAAACCCTCCGGTACCCGGTACCGCTGTTTGACCGTGGTCGCATCGGCGGGCGGACCGGCGGCACCGGTCACCACGTTCAGCACCATCTTCAGGCTGCTGGTACTCATCGTACCGGTGGCAATCAGGGCCACGGGGACCAGCGCCAGGAGCACGACGACGGCGACAATAAAGAGCAGGAATTTGCGCATGGAAAAGCCCCTGGTGAGTCAGTCACGCGGTGCTGCGGCGAAATTGCCGGCATGGTCGGCTGGCAGTGTTTATCGCAGTTCACGCGCGCTTGATGGCATAGCGGCGCCTGTCGCCGCCGCTGTGTGAGGTGGGTCACAATACTTACGAATATTGTCGTTTCGCGCAAGGCCCACGGCTGGACATAACGCCCGTTTCCTCTACCGTAGCAAGTGTGAAAATGTACATATGACAGCACTTTACGTGCAATTGCGCTATGTTTTCACACAGGGGCAATTTCTTTCTTTTCGGGGCGACGGGTTTTTATGCTTAAAACCCTCAAGATTCCAGTCAGCGACCTGGACATTGGCATGTACGTCAGTGGTCTGGATCGGCCGTGGCTGGAGACACCGTTCTTCACCCAGGGTTTCCTGGTCGAAAGCGTCGAGGATCTGGCGAAGCTGCGCAAATACTGCGACTTCGTTTATGTCGATGTCCGTCGCAGCTCTCAGAACACCTTTACCCGCCGTCGAGTGCCTGTTGCCCAGGATGCCGATCCGAAACCCCAAATTACCAAAAAGTCCACCAGCCCGCAGGAAAGACAGCGCGCGCTCAAGGAGCGTCCGCGTATTCCGATGCGCACGATTTTTCACGGTCGCGATATTCAGCCCTACCGCGATGAGGCGGGGTGGGAGGACGAGCATCCCCGCGCGCAGCAGGCCCTCAATACACTGGTGGGTGATATCGGCCATATCTTCACCCAGGTCCACGACGGCGAGAAGCTCGATATCATCAAGCTGCGCAAGTCCTGTGATCCGGTAGTGGACAGTATCAGTCGCAACCCGGACGCGTGCGTCTGGGTGTCGCGCCTCAAGCAGCACGACAGCTATACCTACAAGCACTCGCTGAGCGCCGCGATCTGGGCGGTGTCCCTGGGGCGCGAAATCGGGTTGCAGCGTCACGACCTGCGCGCCCTGGCCATGGGTTGTATGCTCATGGATATCGGCAAGCTGCGGGTCGACCCCGCACTGTTGCAGGCCGACAGGAAGCTGAGCGCGGACGAAGCGCAAAAGGTGGCCGATCATGTTGGTCACGGCCTCGATATTCTCGAGGAATGCGGCATCCTCAACCAGGATGTTATCGACATGGTGGCCCATCACCACGAGCGGCACGACGGCTCCGGCTATCCACGCGGCCTCACCGGCAACCAGATTCCCCCGTTCGCCCGTATTGCGGCCGTGGTCGATACCTACGATGCCATCACGAGCAATCGCGAGCACGCCCCCGCGATTTCGCCCACCGACGCGATCAAGGTCCTCTACCAGGCGCGCGACGAGGATTTCCAGGCGGAGATTGTCGAGTCGTTCATTAAAGCCATCGGCCTGTATCCGGCGGGAACACTCGTTGAACTGACCTCTGGCGAGGTAGGTGTGGTGGTGGCCGAGTACCGGTCACGGCGCCTGCGCCCGAAAATCATGCTGTTGCTCGACGCGAGGAAACGCCGGCTCAAGCATACCCGCGTTATTGACCTCCAGGAGATTGAGGCCAGCGGCAGCCCCGAGGCGGTCGGTATCCGGCGCAGTCTCGAGCCCGAATCCTTCGATATCGATCTTTCCACCGTAAATCCCGGTACTTTTTAGCGTCCCTGCTGGTACCAATCCGCACTCTGGAGGCCCTTCCGGTGCGGAACCTGCTCGCCGCGCGGCACTCTAATCGTTACAATCGTGCCTTCTCGCGTGAAAGGGGTAACCCCATGAAATGTCTGTTCAAGTCCTGGCTGCTGATCGTGGCGCTGTGTGTTGCGCCGGCGAGTCTGGTGCGCGCCGACAGCGCCGCCGACACGATCCGCTCGTTTGCCAATGCGGGTGAGAGCGGGGAGTACTTCAAGACGGCCTATGGCTACGCGGTGTTTCCCACCATCGCCAAGGGTGGCTTTGTCGTCGGGGGCGCCCGCGGCAAGGGTTTGGTGTTCGTCAACGCCCAGCAGGTCGGTAGTGTGGTGATGACACAGCTGACGGCGGGCTTTCTCGCCGGGGCGCAGGCCTACAGCCAGATTATCTTTTTCGAACACGAGCAGGCCTTCAAGGATTTTACCTCCGGCAACTTCGAGTTCAGCGCGCAGGCAGCGGCAGTCGCTATCACAGCTGGCGTCTCTGCAGAGGCCAATACCGGCGGCGGTCTGGCGGCCGGTGTCAGTGGCGGGCGCAACGATGCCAGGACGGCCCACGCCGGCTATCGCAAGGGCATGGCGGTGTTCACGATTGCCAAGGGCGGTCTGATGGGCGAAATCGCGGTGGGTGGCCAGAAATTTGAATACCGCGCCCTGACCCGCCCCGATGCGGCGATTCAGCCGACCGCTGAGCCGGCCAGCGAGCCGGCGCTCTCCAGCACTCCGTCCGGCGCCTGACCCGACACGATCACGTGCCAGTGGCGGGGGCCGTGAGCACCCGTCACCAGTTTCCCGCCGATATCGGCGGAACTGGACGGCCCGGCGATAAACTGTATTCCCCGCGGACGCTGTGACGCGTCAAACTGCGTATGGATAAACTGCCACGCATCCTCGAGTGTGTTGACGATTTCACCCGCGTCGACCAGCACGATGTGGTGTTCCGGCAGCAGGTTGTTGGCCGCGGGATTGGCCTTGCCCGTGAAAGTCACCACGGCACCGCTTTCGGCAATCCCCAGCCTCGCGTGACTCAGGGCCACCGGTTCATAAGCCTCCGAACTGCCGAAGCGCGGCAGCAGGCCGGCGTCGCGCCAGGGTAATGCCGCCAGACGCGGATCGTTGCCCGCGACCAGACGCTGGCTGCGAAACTGGTCATAAAGATAGCGGGCGATAGCCTTTACCGTATCGGAGCGACTCTGTGCGACATCGATAGTGCCGCGGTTGCGCAGGACCATGGCGAGAAATGCGATCACCGGGTCGTCGCACAGGATCGGTGCTGCCGGGGCTGCCCCGAGTTCCGCGCGGGCGCGCAGCGCACCGGCGCTGTCGGTGGCGCTGGCCGCGCGCAGCCTCGCGAACAGGTCTGACCGCGCGCTACGACTCATGCTGGCCCCGCGTCGACTGACGATACTGGCGCATGAAGGTGCTCGACTCCGGCGCCGGAAAATCACGCGCCTCCCGCCAGCCGCGGGCCAGGGGCAGATGGCGTATCCGACCCTGCTTGCGCCCGACCCGGTGCAGCAGTCCGATCACGCATGCGGTAATCGACTGGTAGAGGCGCGGCATGCGCAGGAGCGCGGCGTGCAGCTTGAGTCCAAGTCGCCACCTGGTGGCCCCCAGGCCACGACTGGCCTCTTCCTGGCGCAGGTCGCGCAGCAGGTCCGGCAGCGGAATCTGGGCCGGACAGACTTCGGCGCAGGCCCCGCAGGTGGTGCAGGCATTGGGCAGGGCATGACTTTGTTCCAGCGAGCCCAGCAGTGGCGTCAGCACAGAACCCATCGGGCCGGGGTAGACCGCGTCATAGGCGTGTCCGCCGACGGCGAGATAGACCGGGCAGTGGTTCATGCAGGCGCCGCAGCGAATGCAGTCGAGCATCTCGCGGTAGCGTCCCTCCAGGATGTCTGTGCGGCCGTTGTCCAGCAGTACGAAATGGGTTTCCAGCGGCCCGTCGACATCGCCCTCGCGTCGAGCGCCGCCGTAGAAACTGGTATACCCGGTCTGCGCCTGTCCGGTGGCGGCGCGGGTCAGCAGCCTTGCCATGGCTGTCGCGTCCTGTGCCAGTGGCAGCACCCTGTCCAGGGTAGTGCAGATGACCAGGACGCTGGGCAGGCTTGCGCACAGGTCGCCGTTGCCCTCATTGGTGATGCGCATGGCGTAGCCGTC
>CAYGOX010000160.1:7221-8645 GCA_964351485.1 uncultured Halioglobus sp. | reverse complement strand
TCGCCGAGCCGCGGCCCATGTGCGGCAACAGCAAGCTGTTCAGGATCGTGGGCGCCACCAGATTCAATTCCATCACCTGCCGCAGCACTTCCGGCTGCAGATCCTGAACCGGGCCGGGCGGTTGCAGCGCGGCGTTGTGTACCGCCACCAGCGTCTGCAAACCGGCCACCGCCGCCAGCAGATCGGCCGCAATCGCATCCTGCCAGTCGGGCGCACTGAGGTCCGCGCACAGTTGCACTACACCGTCAATGGCCACCGGCGTGCGGGAGATATTGACCACTTTGTAGCCCGATTCGAGAAATCGGCTGGCCGTGGCCAGACCGATGCCGCGACTGGCTCCGGTGATCACCAGCGCGCGCGAGGGTGTATCGGCGTTGTTATTCATGACGGTACCTCAGTGCTGTTAGTTATATCGGTGTGCTACTTGCTGGCGGCTGACGATATGAGCCGCTTATCACTGCGCGTCAAACTGCATGAACTCCAGCGTATTGCCGTCTGGGTCCTCGACCACAGCCGCTTTCACGCCGGGTCTGATCTCAGTCGGCGCGACGATGACTTGCGAACCAGCCGCCTGGCACTGCGCCACAAATGCCTCTATCTCGGTCACCTGAAAACTGCAGTATCGAAAACCGGTAGCGGCACTGAAGCCACCCCCGGGATTGGCCGCCTGCGGGTCGCTGTCCAGCACCAGTACCTTGATCTGACACCGGCCATGGGCGAGCTTGTGCACGGTACCCATCCCGGCAAAGCTGACAGTGCCGGTACTGGCAAAACCGAGTGTCTCGGTATAGAAGCCCAGCATACGCTCACCGTTGCTGGTCACGATTCCCATCGAAAAGCCGTCGTCAACCAGATTCATATTCGCTACCTCAAAGTTCCGTTAAAGTGATTACCCGGTCGGCGACGCTTACGCGCCGCGCAGCACCAGTGCACCATTGGGCGTACTGTCACAGGTCGTCACCAGTGCGCTGCGCGCACCGGCCACCTGATTGACGGCGCAGCCACGCAACTGCCGCACGGCTTCACTGAGCAGGTTCATACCGTGCAGGTAGACCTCGGACAGGCTGCCCCCTGACGTATTAACCGGCAACTCACCGGTCACTGACATACCGCCATTGGCAATAAAGGATGCCGCTTCTCCGCGCCCACAAAAGCCGTATGCTTCCAGGCAGTACAGCACCATTGGCGAGAAAGCGTCGTAGAACTGTGCAACATCGATGTCCTGCGCCTGTATATCCGACTGGCGCCACAGATTGGCGGCAGTGGTGTAGGAAGAACTGCGCAGCGGATCATCGCCGTGGTAGTCCGTCATCAACTGGTGCTGCGGCGAGAGACCCTGGGAAAATGCGTGAATATAGACCGGTTGCTGCGTGGCTGTATTCACGTCCTCGGCGCGCACTATCACCATCGCGATCGCACCGTCG
>CAYGOX010000160.1:0-7206 GCA_964351485.1 uncultured Halioglobus sp. | reverse complement strand
CAAGCCGATGGCGCTCGATGACTATATCACAGCGGGTCGGAAATCATGCGCGCAGTCATATAGTCATCGAGCGCCATCGGCTTGTCGCGCATGATCGCCTTGGGATTATTGGCCGCGTAAGCGCGCTGTGTCAGAGCGACCTCGGCCAATTGCTCCCGTGTCACCTGAAAGTCATGCATATAGCGACGAGCGGTCATCGCGATTTCATCCACTGGTCGCAACAGGCCCTGGCAACGCGACCATTTCCAGTGGTCAGTGACGCGTTCCTGCACCCCGGCCCACTGTCGCTTGCCGGGATCACCGCGCTTGCGCGATCGCCACACCACGCCAACATTCGCCACACCGCTGGCCACCGCCAGCGCCACCTGCCCCACCACACCACAGGCAGCGCCGCCGCCGTGCGCGGTCTGGCTGAAATAATGCACATCGCCAAAACCGAGGCTGCGCGCGATCTCAAACTCCGGTGTCGTCTCCTGCGTAAAGCACCCCATGGCATCCACCATTGACGGCGCTATACCTGCATCATCCAGTGCAGCCTTGATGGCGGCACAGGCCAGGCCCCACTCTGTATCATGCAGTCTCTTGGCGAAATCTGTTTCACCGATTCCGACGATGGCTGTCCTGTCCTTCAGCAATGGTTTTCTCCCAACTCAAAATGGAATGGCGTGCTCACAGCGGCAGGATTCACTTCTCGCCGACCCTGACACCCTTATGAAATGGATAGGGTTTGCCCAGCATGCCAAGCGCCCCGAACTCACCCTGCAACTGCGCGATCATCGAACGGTCAATCGATTCGACATCCCAACCGCCCTCCTTCACCAGCGTTTTGCCGTAGTGCGGCTGCACCATATGCGCGACGCGATCGCCGCCACTGCCGAATATCTGCCCGCTTATCGTCTCGGCGCGTTCACTGCACAGGAACACCACCAACGGTCCATTGAGGCTCGGGTCAATGTAGGGCAACGCCACTTCGTTGCCTGCGGCATCGCGATAGGTGTCAGACATCCGCGTCGTACCCAGTGGCCCGATGGCGTTAACGCGAATACCGTAGCGGCTCAATTCCAGCGCCCAGGTGTATGTCATCGATGCGATCGCACCTTTTGCCGCAGCGTAGTTGGTCTGCCCAAAACTGCCGAAGTGCGCACCGGAAGTGGTATTGACGATTGCCCCACCACGGCCCTGCTCGCGCATTGCCAACGCCGCTGCCTGACTGCACCAGAACGTCCCTTTGACATGCACCTGCCAGACCGCATCAAACTCTTCATCGGACATTTTCAGGAAACTTCTGTCGCGCAGGTTGCCGGCGTTATTGACCAACACATCGACACGGCCGAAGGATTCCAGACAGGCATCGATCAGCGACTGCGCCCCCTCTCTTGACGCGATATTGGCGTCACATGCGATCGCTTGCCCACCGCTGCCCTGTATTGCCTTGACCACCTCGCGCGCCTGGTCCTCGTCGATATCATTGACTACGACCGCCGCGCCCGCGCGTGCCAGATGCTCGCAGTGTCCACGGCCAATACCGCGACCGGAGCCCGTAACAATCGCCGCCTTACCTTCGAGTAACTTCATTGCTGCCTCCTGTGCAGTCTGTGCATGCGATTCATCCTACGTTTACCGCCATAATCTTGACCGGATTGGGCTTGCCGCCATTGCGTGCGATATCGGCAAAATCCGTCAACAGCTGATCGCGGCGTCGCTGTGCCTGCGCCAGGTGCTGCTCTTTCACTGAGCCATAACCGCGTATCTGCTCCGGCAGCGAGGCGATTTCCACTGCCAGCGCGTAATTGTCCGCTGTCAGATCGGCCAGCACTGTCTCTATCATCGTCCGGTATTCCCCGATCAGTGCGCGCTCCAGTTTGCGGTGCACGGAGTAACTGAAGGGGTCGAGCGCGGTACCGCGCAACACCTTGAATTTCGCGAGTACACGAAACACATGCAGCATCCAGCCGCCAAACACTTTCTTCGGATAGCGCCCGGTCTTCGGATCGACGCCGCCAAGCGCCGGGGGAGCCAGATGAAATGCCAGCTCAAAATCACCCTCAAATGTTTCCCGCAGCGCTTCCATTAATGCCGGCGCACTGTGCAACCGCGCCACTTCATACTCATCCTTGTAGGCCATCAGCTTGAACAAGTAATTGGCCACAGCTGTTGCCAATTGCTCCACACCCGGCTGCACCTGCTGCTCGCGCGCAACCACCTTGTTTACGAAAGTGCGATAGGCCTCGGCGTAGCCGGCATTCTGGTACTCGACGAGCTCGACGCAGCGCTGATCAATCAACGTTGCCAACGTCGCCTGCTCGGGGGCATCAACGGTCGCCTCCGGCGACGCCGGCGCGGCGGCGGACAGGACGGTGGCCAGATCCACTGCTGCCAGACGTCCCCAGCACAGGCTGCGCATGTTCATCTCGACCGACACCCCATTGAGTTCAATGGCGCGACTGACGGCCTGCAGACCGACCGGGAGCCACCCTTTTTGCATCGCATAGCCCACCAGGAACATATTGCCCGCCACCTCATTGCCCATCAGCCGGGTAGCGATATCGCTGGAGGGCACGAAATCCGCGTGGCCGGCGGTGAGCAGGGACTCGATGCCGGCGATCATGGTCTCAGCAGACAGGTTGAGATCCGGATTGGTGGCAAAATCAGAGGTGGGCGCGACACAGCTGTTGATCACCGCGCGGGTATCACCGGCCTGCATTTTTTCGGCGACATCGTCACTGGCCGCGACGACGATGTCACAACCGAGAACAAGATCAGCTTTCACAATTCGGGTGGCAAAAATATCTTCCTGCCGGTTTGCCACGCGGATATGGCTGGTCACCGGCCCGTTGCGCTGCGCCAGGCCGGCGACATCGAGCACGGAGCAGCCCTTGCCCTCCAGAAATGCCGCCATGCCGATCAGCGCGCCCAGGGTCACCACACCCGAACCACCGATACCGGTAATCAGCACACTGAAAGGTTGCTCGGCTGAGGCGCTTATCGGTGCCGGCAACGCGGCGACCGCCGCCCCCAGGTCGAACGCCTGCGCTGACCCGGCCTGCGTCAGGTTGCGCTTGCGTGGCGTACCACCTGTCACGGTGATAAAGCTGGGACAGTATCCCTTGGTGCAGGAGAAATCTTTGTTGCAGGCGGATTGGTTGATGCGCCGTTTGCGGCCGTATTCGGTATCGACAGGTTCAACCGCAATGCAGTTCGACTGGATACTGCAATCGCCACAGCCTTCACAGACCCTGGGGTTGATGAAGATTCTGCGATTGGGGTCCTCGGCCTTGCCGCGCTTGCGACGGCGGCGCAACTCAGTGGCACAGAACTGGTCGTACACCAGTACCGACACACCCTTGCAGTCGCGCAGCTCGCGCTGCACTTCATCCAGCTCATCCCGATGGTGCAGTGTGACGCCGTTGGCGAAGCTATCCCTGAAGGGGCGGTAGCTGTCGGGGTCGTTGCCCATGACCGCAATGCGACGCACACCCTCTGCTTCCAGCTGGCGGCTGAGCGTGTCCACGCGCATCTTGCCTTCGATCTCCTGGCCACCGGTCATCGCAATAGCGTCGTTAACCAGTATCTTGTAAGTGATGTTGACACCGGCGGCGACGGCCGCGCGAATCGCCAGCAGACCGGAGTGGTAGTAAGTGCCATCACCGAGGTTCTGGAAAATATGCTCCTGCGTGGTGAAAGGCGCGATGCCGATCCACGGTGCACCCTCGGCCCCCATGTGAAACAGTGTCGGCGTGCGCCGCTCCGGCAAAAAAGTGGCCATGCCGTGACAGCCGATACCGCCGAAGGCCATGCTGCCGTCGGGAAGATTGGTGGATGTGTTGTGCGGACAGCCAGCGCAAAAACTCGGCTTGCGGCTGAGGCCCGCAGCGCTGATCAGATGGCCCTGCGCACACTGTACATCGGGCGCCGGCAACAGTGCGGCACTGGCATCGGGAAGCAGCGCCTCGAGCCGGCGCCGGAGAATACGCGCCAGGCCATGCGATTCCAGCTCACCGACCTCGCTGACCAGCGGGTCGCCCTGATCATCGCGTTTGCCGGTCAACACCGGCCGCTCGGCCAGATTGACAAACAGGCTGGCCAGTTGCTCCTCGATGACCGGACGCTTCTCCTCAATCACCAGCAATTCGCGGTACCCGCTGGCGAACTGTGTGATGTTCTGCGGTTCCAGCGGCCAGGGCATGGCGACCTTGTAGATGCCAATGCCGATCTCGCTGCAGGCGGCCGGGTCCAGACCCAGTTGCGTCAGCGCCTGCATCACATCCAGATAGGCTTTGCCGGTGGTGACAATGCCCAGCAGCGGCTCGCGCGGCGCGATAATCACCTTGTCGAGCCCATTGGCCCGCACGAAGGCACGCACTGCCGGCAAGCGCTGTTCATAATGTCGCACTTCGGCTGCCTTCGCGGGGATAGGCGCGGTGGCGTTCAGACCGCCCTCGGGCAGCGTGTAATCCTGCGGTGTCACCACGGTGAAGTCGCTGGTATCGACGTTGACCGACGCCGAGCTCTCTATCGTATCGGTAACGCATTTCATACCCACCCAGCAACCGGAGTAGCGCGACAGGGCAAAGCCGTACAGCCCGAAATCGAGATAGTCCTGAACGCTGGACGGGTTCAGATAGGGCATACCGAAATGAATGAATGCGTGATCGCTCTGATGCGCCAGTGTCGATGACTTGGCCCCGTGGTCATCGCCGGCGAGCACCAGCACACCGCCGTTTTCAGCGCTGCCCGAATAGCTGCCATGTTTTAGCGCATCCCCGGAGCGGTCAACCCCCGGGCCCTTGCCGTACCAGAGCGCAAATACGCCATCGTATTTCTGCTGGCCGACAATCGACACCTGCTGTGAACCCCAGACCGCAGCGGCGCCGAGATCCTCGTTGACGCCGGGTTGAAAATGGATCTGGTGTTGCTCCAGTTCGACATGCGCCTGTTTCAGCGCGGTGTCGTAGCCACCCAGTGGCGAGCCGGTATAGCCCGATATAAAGCCGGCGGTATCGAGCCCGTGGGCGGCATCCAGTTGCTGCTGCATCATCGGCAGGCGCACCAGCGCCTGCGAACCGCTGAGGTAAACGCGCCCCTCGCGCCGCAGGTATCTGTCCTCCAGCTGGTAGTCCTGCAGGTCGGTATCCGGGCTGTGCTGATTCGAGGTGTCTGTGCTCATGGTGTCGCTCCGTTGCAAAGCCTGAATTACTCACCGTCTGTCCGCAGGGATTCACTCGATGCCATCACCGCATCCACCAGCCCGTGGTGCCCCCACACGTCGCCTTCACAGAATTCGTTAACCGTCCAGCTGTCATCGATCAGCAGGCATCCGCAACCGATTTCAACATCGAAGCCGGAGGGGCTGCGCATATAGAAGGACAACATGCCGTCATTGCGGTGGCGGCCGAGACTGCTGGTGATGGTGACGCCCGCTGCGATCGCACGATCCAGCGTTTTGCCCACATCATCGATAGTCTGCATTTCGAACATGGTGTGCTGCAGGCCGTTGACGCTGCCCATACCGATGATGGCCAGACTGTGGTGGCGCTGATTGCAGCGCAGGAACTTCAATGCACTGTCCGGGCCCATGCGGATATAGTCTGACAACTGGAAGCCGAGCGTACGGGTGTAGAAGTTGTAGTTCGTCTCCAGGTCCTCGACAAAGATATTCATATGCCCGATGCCCAGGTGCCCGGCGACGAATTCCTGACCGCCGACCGGCGAGTGGAATTTATAGTCCTGTACCGGGCCGTAGTAGAGCTCCAGCGCATTTCCCGCCGGGTCTCGCAGGTGGGCGATACCGGAAACAGAGCGCGCAAAGGCCTGCACTTCGGTGCCCATGGCGACCTCGATACCGGCGACCTTTAACTCCTCTACCGCTTGCTCAAGAGCAGGCTTGTCCTCTACCTCAAGGCCCAGGTACAACAACCCTTCGCGCCCCTGCGTGGGGTGAACGGCCAAACGCCACTGGCGCTCATCCATTTTCAGGTACACCGAACCGTCCGGCCCGACACCCTCTGTGGATGTCAGGCCAGTTTTTTGCGGCACACCCCAGCCCTGCCCCGGGATAGCGCGCGCTGGCATCATGCCGATCACATCGACACCGTACGCCAACCACTCTGACGGATCAGAGGCGCCTATTCCCATATAGCCAACGGATTTGATATTCACAGAACCAGACCTCTCAGTTATCGAATTTTTCGCCAGCACTCAGTCGCTCTTGCACGGACAATGCCCCTGCGCGCACAACCGGGTGTTCCTACTTACCCAGCACCCAGCAGGGCATGGCGACGTCGTCGCTGTAGCGCTTGAAATCGACAGTGACCTCAGCGCCGATGCGAACATCCTTTGCCTTGACACCGCTGACCTCGCCGCCGGCACTGTGCAGAACGGGACCGATCAGGCGCAGTGTCGGCGACTCCTCCAACTCAACCAGAGCGACGACATACGGCGTCAGTTTTTCGAAGGCTGGCAGCAGCGGCGAACTCGGCACCGCGAACGACCACACCCTGCCGCGCCCGGATACGGGCTGCCAGTAACTCTCCTGTGACTGGCACGATGGACACATCGGGCGCGGCGGAAAACGCATCTGGTCGCACGGCTGACACGTCTGGATACGCAATTCGCCGCAGCGGGTGCCAGCCCAGAAAGGGGCGTCAACGGGATCATCGGTCGCCGGTAGTGGAATGTTTTCTATCATCAAATAACCCGCAGTGTTCTGTGATATGTGATCGTCATAGCATCGCCGTGGCCGGTGATTGGGTTACGGCCTGTACAGCAGCTTCCAGTCGAAGCAGACGGCGGGCTTGTCCGCACCGACAACGTGAATTGCCACACCGACTGTCAGCATCACACCGCCCTTCTCTTCTCCTACCGCGACAATGCGCGTATGGCCATGCAGTTGTGAGCCGGCGGGAACGGGACTCACAAATCGCACTTTCTCAAGGCCGTAGTTCAGCGCCGAGCCATGACCTACAATGAGGTAGTCTCCGGTATTCTTGATCAGCGTGGACATACCCAACACCAGAAACCCGTGGGCAATCGCCTCACCAAAGGGGCCCTCGCTTCGCGCGCGATCGACATCGACATGAATCCACTGTCGGTCACCGGTCATATCGGCGAACACATTGATCATCTCCTGCGTGATTGCAACGGGTTCACTCCAGTTACCCCACTCCTGCGACACCATCGAAGACAATGTCGACAGATCATCAAACC
>CAYGOX010000159.1:7969-8651 GCA_964351485.1 uncultured Halioglobus sp. | reverse complement strand
TTCTTTGCTCAGGTCGATGGTCTTGGCGTAGCAGCCGCCTTCGAGGTTGAACACAGAGCCCTTGGCCCAGCCGTGCTCATCGTCGCCGATCAGGTAGCAGGCGGGGTCGGCGGACAGGGTGGTCTTGCCGGTGCCCGACAGGCCGAAGAACAGTGTGGTCTCGCCATCGTCGTCGACGTTGGCCGAGCAGTGCATTGGCATAACGTCCTTTTCCGGCAGCAGGAAGTTCTGCACCGAGAACATCGCTTTTTTCATTTCGCCGGCGTAGCGCATGCCTGCCAGCAGTACCTTGCGCTGGGCAAAGTTGATAATGACAACGCCGTCGGAGTTAGTGCCGTCGCGCTCCGGATCACATTCGAAGCTGGCGACGTTGAGAATGTTCCACTCGGGCTTGCGGCCCGCGTTGTAGTTGTCGGTGCGGATGAACATGTTGCGCCCGAACAGTGCCTGCCAGGCGGTTTCGGTGGTGACTTTCACGGGGATGTAGTGGTCGGAGTGTTCGCCGACGTGGAGGTGCGATACGAAACGGTCGCGGCTGGCCAGGTAGGACTCCACGCGTTCCCAGAGTGCATCGAACTGCTCCGCATCGAAGGAGCGGTTCACGCTGCCCCAGTCGATCGCATCCTCGGTGCTTGGCTCTTTGACAATGAAACGGTCGGCCGGAGAGCGGCCTGTGCGCTTG
>CAYGOX010000159.1:0-7959 GCA_964351485.1 uncultured Halioglobus sp. | reverse complement strand
GTGGTGACCAGCAGGGCGCCGGTGTCGGCGAGGGTGCCTTCGCCCCGTTTCAGGGATTCTTCGATCAGGGTGGACGGGGCCAGGTCGGTGTGTACCTGGGGCGTCTGGATATCTACGGTCATTGCGAGTCCTGTTTCCGCGCTGCCCGGCCTCTCCTGCGGGCCATTTCGAGCGCTGTCATTCACCAAATTTGGGGGCGTAATTATGTCAGAATCGCCTGTTATTGCGAAGAATATTGGCCATAAGTGCGGCGAATTTGCGCCATTTGCGGATTAGTGCAAAGTTTTGGACCTGGGGGCGTCCAGGAGGTCCGTGAGGTCCGACCGGGTGAACTGGAATTGGGTGTTACAGAACTCGCAATCCATTGTTATTGGGTCAGTTTCTGTCAACAGTTGCCTCAGATCATCCGCCCCGAGGCAGCTGAGGGCGTTCAGTGAGCGCTCGCGCGAGCAGCCGCAGGCGAAGGTCACCCGCCGGGCCTCGAACAGGCGCAACGCCTCCTCGTGGTAGAGACGGTGGACCAGGGACCCGGTCGGCAGGCCCAGCAGCTCATCGGCGGTCGCGGTGCTGGCCAGGGTCGCGGCATGTTCCCAGAACCGGGCGCGTTCCTCGGGCTCGCGGGCCAGTTGTGCCGGCAGTTGCTGGAGCAGCATACCCCCCGCACGCTCGCCGTCCGAAGCCAGCCAGATGCGGGTTTTGAGTTGTTCTGACTGTTCAAAATAGGCATCGAGCGTTGTTGCCAGCGTGTCGCCCTCCAATGGTACAACCCCCTGGTAGCGCTGCCCGTGAACCGGGTCGATGGTGATCGCGAGCTGGCCATTGGTCAGCAATAGATCAATCCCCTCGGCGGTAGCCTCCTGGGCGCCCTGCGCGATGGCGCGTACTTCGAGCCGGTCGTTGCACTGGGCCATGAGCAGGGGAACCTGTCCCGTGGACCTGGCCTGCACGATCAGCTTGCCCTCGAATTTCAGGTTGGTGCTGAGCAGGACGGCGGCCGCGAGGAACTCGCCCATCAGGCGCGCCACGCCGGGCGGGTACTGGTGGATAGCCAGGATATCGCCCAGGGACCGGGTAAGGTGTACGGTTTCGCCGCGCACGTCGGCCTCCTCAAAGAGAAAGCGCTGGGAGCAGTCCTGCCACAAATCGGCGTTGTCGGGTGTCGCATCGTTCATGTGCTAAGTGTAATGGAAATTTCCCGCAGCCGGCGGCACGAGGGGTTAAAACAGTGAGTGCGGCGCGCGATGACTGTCAGTACAGTATGTGAGGCTAGCCACCATAAATTCTCTGTCGGCGCAGACCTCGCCAGGGCAAGTCGCTACAGTGGGTCGCTGCCTGTCTACTGCGGGCCCGGACGGAAGAATCGCCAGGAGGAAACCATGAGATTCAGTCTTCAAGTCGGAATGTGTGATGCCGATCATTACCTGCCGCTGGCGCGTGCCGCCGAGGCCGCCGGGTATCACGGTGTCGCGGTGTCGGACAGTATTTGCTATCCCAAGGAAGCCAGCTCCAAGTATCCCTATAACAAGGATGGCAGCCGCGAGTTTCTCGAGAGCGTGCCTTTCGTGGAGGCTCTGATCGCCGTGTCGGCGATGGCCGCAGTGACCGAAAAGCTGCGCTCCTCCACCTTCGTCTACAAACTGGGGGTGCGCCAGGCGCCGGTCGTGGCCAAACAGGTCCAGGGCATTCAGGTACTGTCGGGGAACCGTTTCGACTTCGGTATCGGCATCAGTCCGTGGGAAGAAGACTTCGCGGTCTGCGATGTGCCGTGGGACAAGCGCGGCAAGCGTTTTGACGAGCAGATCGAAATTCTGCGCGGGCTGGAAACCGGTGAGTTTTTCGGTTTTGATGGCGAGTGTCACTCGATGCCGGCCAACAAGATGTGCCCGGTGCCGACTGAACCCACGCCGCTGTTGATCGGCGGTCATGCCGAGCCGGCACTGAAGCGCGCGGCGCGCGTGGGTGACGGCTGGATGTGCGCAGGCGCCGATATCGAAGCGCTTGAAAATTACATCGGGCGCATCAACGCCCTGCGCGAAGAGTATGGCACGGCCGACAAACCCTTCCAGGTGTTCACCACCGGGCAGGATGCGTTCACGCCCGAGGGTATCGCGAAGCTGGAGTCCATCGGTGTGACTGAAGTGATTATCGGTTTCCGCAACGTTTACGAGATGGAGCCGGACAAGTCGCTGGATGAAAAAATCGCGATGTTGAACTGGTATGCCGGTGAGTTCATCAATGGCTGAAGTGGCTGACAACGCGCCGATACTGGTCGGTGTCGGCGCGGTCAACGAAAAGTCGGAGGATTTTGTCCACAGCGCAGAACCGGTGGCGCTGATGGAACGCGCCCTGCGCGCCGCGGCGCAGGACGCCGGCAGCACGGCGCTGTTGTCGACGGCCGATGAAATCTACGTGCCCAAAAGCCTGTGGGGTTACAGCGATCCCGGTCGACTGCTGGCGCAGTCGTTTGGTGCGCACTCGGCGACAACCCTGCTGGCCGAATTCGGCATTCCGCAGCAGACCCTGATCAGTCGCGCCTGCGACCAGATCGCCAGCGGCGCAGCCCGCGTCGTGCTGGTGACCGGGGGCGAGGCGAAGTACCGCGAACTGCTGGCGGCCAAGGCGGGGCAAAGCGTAACCGACACCGAGCAGACAGGTGTCGAGCCGGACACCCTGTTAACGCCCGAGGCGGAGATGTGGTCGGCGGTCGAGTCCGACAGCGGGCTGGGTATGCCCGTGGGTTACTACGCGATCCTCGACAGCGCACTGCGCGCACGCCAGGGGCTGAGCGTGGACGAACACCGCGACCACATGGCCAGCATGTATGCGCGGCTCAGTGAAATCGCCGCCGCCAATCCGGACGCGTGGTCCAGCGACGCGGTGGCAGCGGACTATATCCGCGACGCCTCGAAGGGCAACCGGATGCTGGCGTTTCCCTACACCAAACTGCACAACAGCCAGTGGAATGTGAACCAGGGTGCGGGTCTGATTTTTTGCAGTGCCGGTTACGCGCGGGAGCTGGGCATCGACCCGGACCGCTGGATTTACCCGCGCGCGGCGGCCGAATCCAATTTCATGTCGGTGGTTGCGAGTCGGCGCGACCTGGGCGGTTGTCCGGCCTTTCGTATCGCGTCAGACCGCGCGCTGGAGCTGGCTGGCCTGGCGGCTGCGGATATCACTCACCGGGAGCTCTATTCATGTTTCCCGTATGCGGTCCGTGTGCAGATGGCCGAACTGGGGCTCTCGCCCGACGATGCTATCAGCGTGACGGGCGGCATGACCTTCGCCGGCGGTCCCCTGAATCATTTTGTCTTTCAGTCCACGGTCAAGATGGCGCAGTGCCTGCGTGAAGATCCGCAGGCCGTCGGCCTGGTCACCACAGTCAGCGGTATGCTGACCAAGCAGGCCTGCGCGCTGTGGTCGGCGCAACCCGGTGACGCGTCCTGGGCCGCCGCCGATGTCACCCGCGAGGTGGCCGCTGCCACCGGCGTGTGCGAGCTGGTCGCTGATTACCAGGGCGAGGCGAGCGTCGCGGGCTATACCGTGCTCTACCAGGGCGACAACCCCTGGCGTGCGGTTGCAGTCTTTGACCTGCCGCAGGATCGTCGTACAGTAGCCTACAGTGAGGATCCGGCACTGATCGACCGGATGCTCACCCAGGAATGCTGTCGCGCCACCTTCACACTCGGGGGCGGCCAGTTTTCCTGAAGCCGTTTTTGGGTTGTTCCGACCGAGGTGAATGCAACGATGGCGTCATTCAAGCTGCGCAAACCCTACACCATGCCTGTCGCCAAGGTTCGCGAGGCCGCGCGCGGACTCGCGGAGCAGTTGGAGGCCGAACACGGCGTCCGGCCACAGTGGCGCGGCGATTCGGTGCGCATCAGCGGTAAGGGTGTCGAGGGTGAAATGGATTTCGCCGACGGCGTGATCGATATCTCGGTCAAGATGGGCATGATGACGGCGGTGTTTGCGCCGGTGCTCAAGCGCGAGATGCAGCGTTATCTCGACGAGCACGTCACCTGAGCGGCATCACGGTGACCCGCGCCAGCGGGTCCGGGCTCGCCAGCACATCTGCAAATTCCTCGGCCAGCGCCTGGCAGCGCGACACACAGGTTTCCCAGTAACGAATACGCTCCTCTTCACCCAGGCGGGTGAAGTCATTGCGATCCGGGATCTTGCCCATCGGCAGGTCCGCGATGAACGCGTCGCTGGGGCACAACATCACCAGGTGGTCGCGCCCGACCAGCGGCGCTGTGCGCCAGGGCAGAAACTTGTCGAACCAGCCCGGCACGACGCGTGCGCTGAAATGGGGATACAGCACAAGGCCATCACCGCGGTATTGGTCGAGGTCGAAATGGTAGTCGATGATGCCGCCGTCCCAGTATTGCCCCGGCGGCGCACCGGGAATGTCGCGCTCCCCCGCGAGGACGAAGGGAATGGCGCCACTCGCGTGCAGTGAGCGCGCCACGTTGTCCTCGCTCAACGCGCAGTGATGCGTATTGAAGTCGGAAAACTGCAGCGACTGCTGCGGCCCCTGCGCGCTATGGAAGACCACCCGCTGAAAGTGCAGGTTGAGAAACCGCCGGCTGAGGGTGTTGCTGAGCGCCGCCGCTCCCATGCCCGCCGCCAGTGGCCAGGGTGACGTAGACGCCGACGGGCCGCGGCCGCGAGCGGTAACGATGTGTGTGCGAATCTTCGGGTTGGAAGCGATGTGCGCAGCGCCGTCCGCCCCCAGGACATCGGCCAGGATGGCGGTACTGACTGCACTGACTTCACCCGGGGAGGGACGCGTGGCGTAGCGCTGTCCGAGGTAGCCGGCTTCCAGTCGCCCGATGGCCGCCACCGGATCGGGCAGGGCCAGGCAGGCGTGGCGCCAGGTGCCGATCGAAGAGCCGACCACGTCCAGCGGGGTTTCGCGCCGGGCCAGGAACTGGCCGAACAGCACGCGATCGAGTTGGCTCAACACAAACCACTTGGGGCCGCCGGAGGCGCCGAGCAGGAGCGAGAACAGGTCCGGTGACCAGCCGTCGCGCGCGATGCGTGCCGCCGCCTCGCGGCCCATGTAGATCGACAGCGCCTCAGGCATTGCGCACTTCGCGCGGGGTTCGTCCTGTCCACTTTGTGTAGGCGCGCCGGAAATTGGACGCGTCGCTGAAGCCGACCATATAGGCGATGCTCGACAGCGGCAGCCGGGTATTCTGCAGGTAGCGGGTAGCGTGCTCTGCGCGGACCTGGTCGAGCAGCTTCTGGAACGCGCTGCCCTCGTCGTCGAGTCGGCGCCGGTAGGTGCGCGGGCTGAAATTCAGCATCGCCGCGATCTGCGGCATTTGCGGATACTGCCCCTCCAGCTTGCGCAGCAGGCGCAGCGTCTGTTCAGACACGGAGTCCTCACCCTCCAGGTCCGCGAGCAGGCGCGCGCACTCGGCCTCGTAAAGGTTCATCAGGACGGGGTTGGAGGAGGGCAGTTTTGTCTCGAGCAGGTCGCAGTGAAACAGGATACGACCGCGCACGCAGTTGAAGTGAACGTCCTCGCCCAGCACCGGGTAGTACTGGTCGACGTGCGGCGGTTTCGGGTAGGGCATTTCCATGCGCAGGCAGAGGTCGGGCTGGTTGAGCAGGCCGCGCAGCGTATTGATCAGCGCGCCGTAGACCAGTTCGTAGCCGAACCTGACATCGGCCTCTTCGGGCTCCGGTGAATTGGCGACCGTCAGCGCGCATCGGTCGCCGATAGTCTCCAGGCCCATGTCGAGCGATTTCGCCAGCAGGTGGTGATACGTCAACAGTATCTGAAGCGCTTCGCCCAGCGTTGCACAGGCCATGAAGGCCTGGCCGACCACGGCGTGGGCGCTGAGGTTGAGCCGCAGGCCCAGTTTCAGGCCAAGCGCGGGATCGCCGGTGAGTTCGCGCGCGTTGAGCACCAGCTGTGTGAAATCCGTGTCGCGAACGCGCGCCCCGATACCGGCAATGCCGGTGTGTTCCATCGAGGTGTTGGCCAGCAGCTGTTCCCGGGTGCACTGCGGCCCCTCGACCATGTCGATGAGAATCAGGAAATACTGTGCTGGCGTGGTGGCTCCGGGCATCTGCCTATTTGGCCACAATTGACCACATAATGACAACACTTTACCTTGTCGACCTTGTCACGAGCGCGCATAGTCGTGAGCATTCGAGACACCCCGAGGTGAAAAACGATGAAAATTCAATGGCCTGAAAATACACCCCGCAAAATCCAGACGTATGCCGGGGCAGATTACCCGCGCGAAAACCCTGATCTGGAAGATGTCCTGACCAGTGAGGACGTCGATCATGTGGCCGAGATCTTCCAGACGCCGCTGACCGGTTCCTACAACTGGGATTACAAGGTTCAGGACGATCGCATCAAGAAACTGTACGACCTGGGCAAGCAGCTCAACTGGGATCCGGAGATGGACATCGACTGGAACCGCCCCTGGCCGGAGTTCGACCGGGCGCCGGAGATGATGAACCTGCAGGATTACGAGCCCTACCTCGACATGGACGCCGCCACCCAGGACGAGTTCTGGCTGCACATGAACGCCTGGAGCCTGTCGCAGTTCCTGCACGGTGAGCAGGGCGCGCTGCTGGTCGCCTCGCAACTGTGTTCCTGTGCGCCCACATTCAACGCGAAACTGTACGCGGCGTCGCAGACGTTTGACGAGGCGCGCCATGTGGAGGTCTTCAACAAGTACCTCCAGAAACGGATCGGCATGATGTACCCGATCAACACTCACCTGAAGAGCATTATCGACAAGATCCTGACCGACGAGCGCTGGGATATGAAGTTCATCGGCATGCAGATTGTCATCGAGGGCCTGGCGCTGTCGGCCTTCAATACCACCCGCGAGACCACCCCGGACCCGATCCTCAAGGATGTTGTGTACCTGGTCACACGGGACGAGGCGCGCCATGTCACCTTCGGGGTGAATTACCTGGAGGAGTTCGTCCATACACTCTCCGAGGAAGAGCGCGAGGAGCGGGCCCAGTTTGCCTTTGAGGCCTGTGCCATCAGCCGCGAGCGGCTGGTCGCCACCGACGTGTTCCGCCATTTCGGCTGGGATGTGGAGGAAGCGCGCCAGAAAGTGCTGGAAGGCTTTGTCATGTCGACGTTCCGCAACCTGTTGTTCCAGCGCGTGATCCCCAACCTCAAGCGCATCGGCCTGCTCACCGACAGCGTGAAGCCGAAGTTCGAGGAACTGGGCATCCTGGAGTTCGAAAACTCGGTTACCGACGGCGACATCGACTGGTCGGCGCTGGAGCGCCCCCTGGACACGTCCGAGGCGCAGTCCTACGAGCAGACGATGATGGAAGAGTTTGCCAAGAAGCACGCCGAGCACGAGGCGGAGCAGGCCAGCACCGCGGCCTGATCCCACACCCGGGGCAACAACCCCGGGCAATAAAAAAGCCGGCTTCGAGCCGGCTTTTTTGTATCTCGAGATTCTGTCTCGAGGAGATGTCGCTGCGCGTTACGCGGCCAGGGCTTTCACCTGCGCGTTGAGGCGGCTCTTGTGACGCGCCGCCTTGTTCTTGTGGATGATGCCCTTGTCGGCCATGCGGTCGATAACCGGCACCGCGCTGGCGTAGGCGGCTTTCGCGGCCTCGGCGTCGCCGGAGTTCACGGCTGCGTCGACTTTCTTGATCACGGTGCGCACGAGCGAACGCAGGCTGGCGTTGTGCGTGCGACGTTTCTCGCCCTGGCGGGCGCGTTTTCTGGCTTGTGGTGAATTGGCCACGTTGTCTTCCTCTGAATCAGTAAAATTGGGTCAAAATCGGGATGCGCGATTATTCACATTGGCCCCTGTCTTGTCAACCTTGGGTCGTAGGTGGTCAGGGTGGGGTCGGCTGCTGTATGAGGGTATGGAGGCGCGCCGAGCACAGGGCGGAGCAGGGTCGATGGAACACGCCAAAAAGCGCACATCCATGTGCAGGCTCGCTGGCGACATCCATGTC
>CAYGOX010000158.1:7570-8670 GCA_964351485.1 uncultured Halioglobus sp. | reverse complement strand
GCGCAATCCCGGCGAGGTGGAGTTTCACCAGGCCGTGCACGAGGTGGCGATGGATATCATCCCCTTTATTGCCGACAAGCCCGAGTACCAGGATCTGCGCATCCTCGAGCGGATGACCGAGCCGGACCGCGTCATCAGCTTCCGCGTGGTGTGGGAGGACGACGACGGTGATCTGCGGGTGAACCGCGGCTTCCGGGTGCAGCAGAACAATGCCATCGGTCCCTACAAAGGCGGCATCCGTTTTCACCCTTCGGTGAACCAGAGCGTCCTGAAGTTCCTGGCCTTCGAGCAGGTGCTGAAGAACTCGCTTACCGGGCTGCCGCTGGGCGGTGGTAAGGGGGGGGCGAACTTTGACCCGAAGGGGCGCTCCGACAGCGAGGTCATGCGTTTCTGCCAGGCGTTCATGACCGAGCTGCACCGTCATATCGGGCCGTACACCGATGTCCCGGCCGGTGATATCGGCGTGGGTTCGCGCGAGGTGGGCTACCTGTTTGGCCAGTACAAACGCCTGGTCAACCGGTTTGAAGGCGTACTCACCGGCAAGGCGCTGGCCTTTGGCGGCAGCTACATCCGCAAGGAGGCTACCGGATTTGGCGCCGTGTACATGATGGAAGAGATGCTCGACGAGCACGGCGAGCAACTCGACGGGCGGACCGCGCTCATCTCCGGCTCCGGCAACGTGGCTATCTATGCCGCGAAGAAGCTTGTGGGCAACGGCGCGCGGGTGCTGACCATGTCCGATTCAGGTGGGTTTATCCACGCCCCCGACGGTATCCACATCGACCAGATCAACTGGATCGAGGAGCTCAAGACCCGGCGCTACGGCCGCATCCGCGAGGCCGCGGAGGAGTTTGGTTTTGACTACTACGAGGGCGAGAGGCCCTGGGGTGTCGCGGCAGATCTCGCCTTTCCCTGCGCGACGCAGAATGAGATCAGTGGCGACGATGCGCGAACTTTGGTCAAGAACGGTATCCGTGCAATTTCGGAGGGCGCCAACATGCCCACCGAACTGGACGCGGTGAAGGTGTTCTCCAAGGCGCGGGGCGTGCTGCACGCGCCGGCCAAGGCCGCCAACGCGGGCGGTGTGGCGGTATCGGGTC
>CAYGOX010000158.1:6780-7560 GCA_964351485.1 uncultured Halioglobus sp. | reverse complement strand
TCTGGAAATGAGCCAGAACAGTGTTCGCATGCAGTGGAGCGAAAAGGAAGTCGACGACCACCTGCGCAATATCATCCGCGATATCCACGCCCAGTGTGTGGAGCACGGAAGCTGCAGCGAGAAAGAGGTGAACTACTTTCGCGGTGCCAACATCGCCGGTTTCATCAAGGTGGCCGATGCCATGCTTGCTTACGGCGTGATGTAGTTGATCTGGTTGGTGTCAGGGATGTCAGGTGGAGGCAAATGCCTGGCGGGAGTTAAGCGATGTTAGAGCAGCAGGGCGATGTTGCGGTTGAGCGCCAGGGCCACGTGGCCCTGGTGGAGATCCGCCGGCCGCCCCATAACTTTTTCGATACGCAGCTGATCCAGGATCTTGCGACGGTGTTCGAGTGGCTCGACGACCAGCCGTGGTGTCGCGCAAGCGTGCTGGCCGCGGCGGGCACGGCGTTCTGTGCCGGCGCGAATTTTACCCAGGGCCCCTCGGTGCTGGACAAGGACAGTGCAACCGAGCGCAACCCCCTGTATGTCGCGGCGGTTCGCCTCTTTGCCTGCCGCAAACCGATTGTCGCCGCCGTGCACGGCACTGCCGCCGGCGGTGGCCTGGGCCTGGCGCTGGTGGCCGATTTTCGCGTGACCTGCACCCAGGCGAAATTCACCGCCAACTTTACGCGGCTGGGGATCCATCCCGGTTTCGGCCTGACCTACACGCTGCCGCGCTTGATCGGCGCGCAGAATGCCTCACTCATGTTTCTCACCGGGCGGCGTATCGGTGGCGAGCAG
>CAYGOX010000158.1:0-6770 GCA_964351485.1 uncultured Halioglobus sp. | reverse complement strand
TCGCCTGGGGGCTGGCCGACAGCCTGGCCGAGCCGGACAGGGTGCGCGAAGAGGCGCTGACGCTGGCGGCGGAACTGGCCCAGGGCGCGCCGCTGGCGCTTGAGGCCACGCGCAAAACCTTGCGCGGTGATCTCGCCCAGCAGGTCGCGCGCCACACCGATCACGAGGATGCGGAGCAGTACCGCCTCTCGCAGACCGAGGATTTTGCCGAGGGGGTGCGAGCGGTCGCGCAGCGGCGGCCGGGCGAATTCAAGGGGCGTTAGCGATCGCCTGTGCGTCGCGGGACTGCCACTGCAGCACGAGCACGGTGAGCGCGGGCAGCATGGTGAGTGTCACGATCGCCGCGCCGATGATGCCGAACATCACGATTACCCCGACACCGCGATAGAGTTCCGTGCCCGCCCCGGGCACCAGTACCAGCGGCGCCAGGCCCGCAAGGGTCGTAATCGTGGACATCGCGATGGGTCGCAATCGCACCTCGACCGCTTCGCGCACCGCTTCGAGCGGCGTCATGTGTGCCTCATTGAAGTTGCTGACTGCCCGGTGCACCACCAGGATCGGGTTGTTCACCACCGTGCCCATCAGGATCAAAAAGCCGAGCATCGAGATCATGTCGAAGGGCTGCACGATGGCGTTGGCGCCGACCAGGGGCAGGAGGCCGCCCACCCCGTTCAGCAGGGCCAGCCCGACCATACCGCCGGCCACGCCCAGCGGTATGGTGGTGATGATCAGCAGCGGATACCCCCAGTGATTGAAGATCGCGACCATCACCAGGTAGATGATAATCAGTGCGACCAGGTAGTTGCCGACCAGGGCGTCGCGCGTGGCGTCCAGTTGGTCGGCAGCGCCGGAGATAACCACGTCGACACCGTCGGGAATCGCACCGGCCTCGCGCAGGTGGGCCAGCAGATCGCGCTGCACGCGCTCGACGCCGGCCTCAAGCGGAACACTGCGCGGCGGAATGATGTTGAGCGTGACGGTGCGGCGGCCGTTGACGCGTCGCACCGAGTTGGTATCGACCGTTTCGACAATGTCCACCAGCGCACCCAGCGGCACGACATCGCCGCCCGGTGTATAGACCGGCTGCTGGGCGAGGTTGTCGAGCGAGGCGTCCTGGCCCTGGTCGCTGTAGAGATAGATATCGATCTTGTCGTCAGCCAGGAAAAATTCGTCGACGTAGCTGCCGTCGGTCAGCGCGGCGACCACGAAGCCGATCTCCTGCGCCGACAGGCCGAGTTCTGCCGCGCGTTCCCAGCGCGGCCTGATCTGCACGAGCGGCTGTGCGAGTGAGAGGGCGCTGGGGTTGGTCTGGATGCGCGGGTTATCAAAAATTTCTTTCGCGCGGCGGTAGGCGGTCTCCGCCACGGCATAGATTTCCCCCAGGTCGCTGCCGGCAATGTCGAGGTTGATGCTGCGGGTTCCGCCGCTGTTGCTTGAAATTATCGAGCCGCGTGCGGCGAACGCGCGCATGCCGGGGAACTCGCGGTATTTCGCCACCAGTGCGTCCATCAGCGCTTCTACATCGCCGGGACGCACCGGCTCGCTGATGATTCGCATGTAGTCCGGCCCCACGCGCAGGTTGTAGTACTTCATGGGAGGTACGTCGGTAGCGCCGCTGGCAAAGGCGCCGCGATCGGCCTGGATATGCGGCAGGAAGTGCGCCTCGATGTCCTGCGTAATTTTCAGCATGGTGTCGAGGCTGTAGCCGGGCGGCGCGTTCATGATCGCGAATACCTTGGCCTCTTCGCCTTCGGGCAGGTACTCCGCCGGTGGTGTGAGGAACGCGATGATCAGCCCGCTGGTGAGGGCGGCGCCGGCCACACAGGCAATCTGCCGAGCGCGCGTGGCCAGCACCGCGTTGACGCCGCGCAGGGTCAGGCTGCGCAGTGAGCGGCCCGCACCTGCGGCTTTGCCGGTTGCCGCGGGGTCTTTACCGGTGCCGAAGTCCAGCCGAGCGGCGAGGGTGGGCAGAACGGTCACCGCGACCAGCATCGAGGCGAGGATGGCCGCGGCGATCGCGATGGCCACGTCGGAATACAGCTGGCCGGCTTCCTGCTCCACGAACGTAACCGGTGCAAACACCAGGATCGTGGTCATGGTGGAGGCAAACACGGCCGGCCAGACCTGTCGTACACCGTCAATGGCCGCCTGGCGGCGGGCGATACCCTTGCGGCGCTGCAGTGCGATGCTCTCCAGCACCACGATGCTGTTGTCCAGCGTCATGCCGATCGCGAACGCGATGCCGGCCAGGGAAATCACGTTGATGGTGCGACCCGCCAGGAGCAGGCCCAGGAACGCCACGATGATGCAGATCGGGATGCCGACGACACCCGACAACGTGGCGGGCATCGAACGCATGAACAGGAACATCACCAGCGTTGCCAGCGCAGCACCAAGCGCGAGGTTCTGCCAGACATTGCGCAGCGAGCTCTGTACATACACGACATCGTCTGCCATGTGCTGAATCCGCATGCCCGCCGGGTTGAGCAGGTCGCGGTTGATGGCGATGATTTCCTTCTCGATCTGCGCCTTGATATCGATCACGTTGGAGCCGGCTTCCTTGCGCAGGTTGACGAACAGGTTTGGCGAGCCGTTGAAGCTGGTTTTGGCGCGCTCGTCGAAGTGATCGAGTTGCACCCGCGCGACGTCCGACAGGCGGATGATGGCATCGCCGCGTCGCGCCAGGATCAGGTTGGAGAGTTCGTCGAGCGAGTCGAACCGGCCCACGGTGCGTAACAGGTATTGCCGCTTGCCGGCCTCGACAGTGCCGCCCGAGCGATCACGGTTGCGTGTACGCAGCGCGTCGCGGACATCGGCCAGGGTCAGGCCGCGCTGGGCCAGCCGCGCCGGGTCGATCAATACCTGTACCTGGCGCTCTGCGCCGCCGTGAACGCCGACCTCGGATATGCCGCGGACACCAGCCAGCCGCGGTTTGACCGTGTCCGACCGCTTCGGGGTAGGCCGGGACCTGGCTCAGCGCGTTGTTGACGCGGATAAGCATCTGGGTGATGTCGGTGCCCAGGGGAAATTCCAGTTCGATTTCCGCAGCGCCAGATACCGCGCGGGCGGTGATGCGCGACAGGTTGGGCAGGTTGCGCAGGTATTCCTCCTGCTCGATGAGTATCTCTTTCTCGACATCCTGCGGGGTGGCGCCTGGCCAGTTGGTGCGCACGCTGATGGCGCGTATGTCCAGGTCGGGAATCATTTGCACGGGGATGCGCAGCGCCGCGGCGATGCCCATAACGCAGACGATCAGGACCGAGACGGTCATCAGCGTGCCGCGGTCGACCAGTTTTTCAAACATGCGCTACGGACCCTGCTCGCCGACGATCCGCACCGCCTGGCCGTCGCGCAGTGCCTCGTTGCCCTTCACGATAACCCGGTCACCCGCCTGCAACCCGGCTGTAACCTCGGCGAAGTTCCCGACAAAGCGCGCGATTTTGAGCTCGATCTTTTTCGCGACCAGCGCGTCCGGGGCGCCGTCGATTATCCACGCTGTCGTGCGTCCGTCCGCGAAGGCCAGGATGGCATCGCGCGGCACCATGAGCCGGTTTTCGTCCTGTGCCAGCACCAGCTGCGCCCTGACCGACATACCTGGGGCCATGCGGGCATCGGGGGTGTCCGGGCCTGCATGCACCATGAAGGTGCGTGCCCCGGGGTCCGCCACCGGGATGACAGTGGTGACCTTGCCCGACCCGAACTGCGCGTCGTCGCCCAGCCAGTAGCGCAGCGGCGTGCCCGCGGTGACCATCGCGCGGTGATCCTCGGTGAGGGGGAATTCGAACCGCAGGGAACCGGTGGCCACCAGGGCCAGCACCGGCTGGCCGGGGGTGACCCACTCGCCGACCTCGGTGAGTTTCTCGCTGACAACCGCGTCAAACGGGGCGACGACGCGGTGCCGGACCAGCACGGCCTGGCGATAGCCCGTCTCGGCACGCGCGCGGCGCAGTGTCGCCTCATCGGTCGCGACTTCCGCTTCCAGATCGCGAATCATCGATTCGGCGATGCTCTGCTGCGGTGCGAGTGCGCGCGCTTCCTCAAGCCGCCGTTGCGCATCGCCCAGTGCGAGCACAGCGGTCTGTTCGTCGGCCTGCGCCGCTTTCAGTTGCCAGTTGGCGAGTTCGTCATCGAGGGTGAGCAAGGGTTGCTCTGCTGTCACGTGACTGCCCGCATCGACGTGCATGCTCTGCACCTGTCCTGCGGTAGCGGCTGACAGGCGGGCCGAACGTACCGCGGTGATACTGCCGGTGAGATTGAACAGTAGTGGGGCAGTGCCGCGTTCGACGCGCGCGACCTCGACGGGTGTTTGCGCGTGCGCCGGCACCGCCAGCGTCTGCCACACCAGCATCGCCAGCAGCGCAGCCAACGCCGTGGGTTTCCCTCGGTCGCATCGCGCCGAAGTCTGCCACTGCCGGTACCCTTTGCTTACTGTCATGTCGCTGGTCCACGCCCCCTGTTGCGCTAGTGTGCCATGCCCCCGGTCACCGCCCAAGCGCATCTGCCTTTGGCGGTTGATCTAGCCGGCGCCGTGTTTGTAAGAATTACAGGCCCGTTTGTCTAATGTGCACTGCAAAGTGCTGCAGAGCCTGCGCGGCGCTTTACGCTGGACTGCCTCGCGGAGCTTTCGCGCTGATATAGCAGTATCAATCGCGGATGCCGGTTGCGTCGGTGAGTCACTGGCACAAATCTTGGTTGTCCTGTGGGTGAATACTCAACACAGGAGGACATTTTGAGTCTATTGACCGCACAACCGACAAGCACTGAAGAACTGATGCAAGATTCCGTCCAGATCATCAACGAAGCCTTGCACTCCGATAGCCCCCTCGCTGCAACGCAGTTGCCAGTGCGGGTGGTGGATCAGCTGACGGTCGGGGGGACAAATGAAATCTTTTGAGCAGATTGTGGCAGGTTACTACCGCGAGACCCGGCATTGTCCACGCGTCGGTCGCAAGCCAGCAGCGCGCTCGTCCCGGACGCGGCGCCGCGAAAAACCCAGGGCGGTCAAACCCCGTCTCCGACGGACCGGGGGTGAAGTCTGGATCGGCAGAAATGACCAATAGGGCGAGGCCCGCCAGCTCACTGCGAGCGAATTCATTGGCGGACTATTATGCGCTACACTGAGGTGGACTGGGCCATGCGCCCCGGCAACCGACACGGAGAAGTCCATCATGATAAATCGTTATTTGCGCCCGGGTCTCGTCTCCCGGGCAAGGAAGCTGCTGATTGTCCCATTGCTGCTGGTGCTCACCGCCTGCTCCGACGGCAACGATACGTTTACGGCCGAGCCCGACGGCCCGTTCGCCGAACTGATCGCGCAGGGCATTGCCCGGTACCTGGGCCTTTACTCCCCGATGATGTCTGATACCGCCGATGGCGTGGTGACCCACACCTTCGGCGCCGGTGACGGCCCCCTGTGCGGCGATGGCAGCGAATACTCCATGTCCACGCGCGACCAGGGAGCGTCTGAGCTGATGATCTTCATCGAGGGCGGTGGCGCCTGCTGGTCAGAATACTGTATTTATGTCGACTCGGTGGATCAGCCGGGTATTCCCGCAAGCGGTATCCTCGACGTGGACCGCGCGAACAACCCGGTTCGCAGCTGGAACCAGGTGTACCTGCCATACTGTGACGGCTCGCTCAGCGCCGGTGATGTCGATATCGATACCGATGACGACGGCCAGCCGGATCGCTTCCAGCGCGGCCTGCACAACCTGTCGGCCGCGCTCGACGTGGCTGCCAATACCTTCCCGTCGCCCTCGCGCATAGCGCTGGTGGGTAAAAGCGGCGGTGGCTACAGCACCATATTCGCGTTGCCCCTGGTGCGTCAGCTGTACCCGGGTGTGCCGATCGACGTCATCAACGATTCCGGTGTGGGCGTTGCGCGCCCGAATGACCCCGGTTTCCTGGAGCAGCTGGTCGGGGAGTGGAATATCAGCGCATTTATCCCGGCGAGTTGCCCCGAGTGTATTGCCGAAGATGGCCATCTCACCGATTACCTGATCTGGCAGCGGAACCAGGATCAGAATCTACGTCATGCCTTCCTGAGCTATACCGGGGACACGGTGGTCGGCACCAACTTCCTGCGGATCGGAGGCGCGGCGTTTGAGCAGGCCGTGATCGCGGAGATGGGCCAGCAGGAAGCGGCCCACCCGCAGCGCGCACGCAGCTTCCTGAAATCCGGGCTGCTGCACACCTTTGTCTCGGACGACGCTGACGTCGCCGTGCAGGGCGTGACGGTCATGGATTGGCTGGCAGCCATGCTGGACGATACCGCCGACTGGGTCTCGCTGCTCGAGTAGGTTTTGCCAGGGGCGGTGATGCCCGTCACCGCCCCTCCCGGGCGCCGTCCTGGCTGCCGGAGCCCGATCTTCCAGGGGGTCGCGCAATGCGGCTCTTTTACAGTTTTCATGCTCCCCGTGGGCTTGATTTTCGTGTACCCTAGCGCCCTTATTTTTCCCGACCCACCCCAAACTGACTGAGAAAGGCCATGGCTGACCTATCCCTGTACCGAAATATCGGCATTTTCGCTCACGTAGACGCCGGTAAAACCACTACGACCGAGCGTATCCTGAAGCTGACCGGCAAGATCCACAAAACCGGTGAGGTGCACGATGGCGCCGCGACCACCGATTTCATGGAACAGGAGCAGGAGCGCGGTATCACCATCCAGTCTGCGGCAACCACCTGCTTCTGGAAGGACCACCGCCTGAACATCATCGACACCCCCGGGCACGTGGACTTCACCGTTGAGGTGTACCGTTCACTGAAGG
>CAYGOX010000157.1:6900-8750 GCA_964351485.1 uncultured Halioglobus sp. | reverse complement strand
GTGCGGCCCGCGGCCGTGTTAAGGTAGCCGTCCGCAAGATGTAGTGGCGCCCCGGAGAGACAGTTGAGCACAGCGACGGATATCGCGGCGGTCCTGATCGATATCGAGGCGCAGCTGCGCCAGCTAGGGCAGTGGGACAGGCTGCCACCCCCCGATCGGGCCCTGGCTTCCAGCCAACCGTTCTGCGTCGATACCCTGACCCTGCCACAGTGGCTGCAATTCGTATTTTTGCCCACCATCTACCAGCTGCTGGAGGAGGGGGAGTCCCTGCCCGATCGCTGCGGTATCACCCCCATGGCGGAGGAGTATTTTCGCGGCACCGGCCTGGCCAGCGCAGACCTCATCAGCGCATTGGTACAAATAGACGAACTGCTTTCTGAGGGCAGTTCCGGGGCGCACTAGCTAACCGAGGCGTAATGCGGGGCAGGCTGACTGTCTGGTCAGAATGTGCTAGTTTTTCGCCCATGAAAACTCTAATACCAGTCAAACTAGCCGCTCTGTCACTCACCGCTTTACTCGCCGCCTGTGGCGGTGGTGGGGGCGGCGGGGGCGGCAACGCCAACGTCAACAACCAGCAGACGGGTTCTTCGGAAATTACCTGGCACAGCGCCACGCGCAACATCGTGGAGCGCTACTGTACGGGCTGTCATACCGAGGGCAGCCCCCTCGCGCCGTTCCCACTCGAGACCTACGAGCAGGTGGCGGCAAAAATGTCTGCCATCAGCTATACGCTGGAAAGCGACACCATGCCGCCGCTCGGGTTTACCGATATCACCACGGCGGACCTCAGCCTGCTTACCCGCTGGCTGAATAACGGCGCACCGGAGGGCGATCCCTCCCAGACGCAGTACGTGGCGTCAAACTTCACCTACCATGCCGACGTCCGCCGTATCATCGAGGAGAACTGTGTCACCTGTCACGTCGAGGGCGGCGTGGCCCCGTTTACCCTGGGCAGCTATGAAGAAGTCAAAGCGGTGGCTGCCGCGGCGCTGTTTGCGATCGAGAATGGCACCATGCCACCCTGGCCTCCAACCCCCGGCTACTCGCGGCTTCATCAGCCGCGCCTGTTGGCTCCCGAAGACGAGTACGCGCTTACCAACTGGCTCAAGAGCGACTTGCCCGAGGGCAACCCGGCCGATTATGTACCGCCCAAGCCACCGGAGCCTCTCGACATTGATTTCAACCTGGAAGTTAGGCTGCCGGTACCCTATACGCCGACCAAGCGTCCGGACGATCATCGCTGTTTCGCCATCGACTGGCCTCTGGACGAGTTCGCCTATGTCACGGCCGTCGATGTCATCCCCGATCAGGTCGCGGAAGTACACCACGTGATTGTGAACATCGTGGACCCGGAGGACGTGCATCACTACGCGGGCGCTGGCGGTGAAGACGGCAACCCCGGCTGGTACTGTCTTGGTTCCGGCGGCATAGCGGGCGCCCCGATTCCGCGCCAGATTGGCGGCTGGGTGCCGGGTAATGCGCCGGGAACGGTGCCCGAGGGTACAGGCATGGGAATCCACCCGGATTCCATGCTGGTGGTGCAGATGCACTACAACACGCTGGTGACCGAGCCCGTTCCCGACCAGTCAACCATCCTGATTGCCACCACCGACGAAGTCGAGCGCCCTGCAAGCGGCTTCCTCTACACCAACCCGAGTTACCTGGGCGGCGGCGTCATGACCATTCCCGCGGGCGACCCGCATGTGTGGCACGGCTTTACCGTGCCGGCAGGCGTGCTGGGCAACCTGTTCGGTGGCCCCGCGGGTCTTGAGCCGGGCGAACCCTTCGCACTGCACAACGGATTCATCCATATGCACAACCTGGGCACCAGTGCGCGTACGACGATCATT
>CAYGOX010000157.1:5569-6890 GCA_964351485.1 uncultured Halioglobus sp. | reverse complement strand
CAGAGCAGGTCGTGGTCGACATTCGCGACTGGGACTTTAACTGGCAGCAAAACTACGGCCTGGCAAAAGAGCTCAAGGTAAACCCGAACGACCTGTTCCGGCTTGAGTGCACCTGGGACAACAGCGCCTCCAACCAGACTATTGTCGATGGCGTGCAGCTGCCGCCGCGCGACGTGGACTGGGGTGACGGTACCGGCGACGAGATGTGCCTGACCAACCTGTACGTTACCAAGCTCAAGGAAGGTTACGACTACAGCTATAACCCCACGGTGCATATCGAAACACCGACTTATCGCCAGCGCTTCAAGCCGGGCGATCTCGTACCGCTTGAGTTCATCTTCAACAACTTCACCCTGCATGAACCGGGTGAGCACGGTGGTGACGGTCACGACGGGCACCACGATGACACCCACGGCGGCGATCACACACAGGTTTACTCTGGCCATTATCACGTCTACCTCGATACTGACGACGACAATGCCGAACACCTGACGGCCTGGGATGAGAGTTATTACTTCCAGCTTCCGGACGACATCCAGCCGGGCATGCACACCCTGCGGGTCAGCCTGCGCGGCGACGATCACCACGCGCTCGACATTAATGAAACTGTTGAGATTGAGATCGCTGACGAGGCCGCTTCGGTGGCCGACTCCCTCATCGATGTTAACGACTGGGAAGCGCAGGGCGCTGCCGGTGATACGTTCGCCGCCCACCGTCCCGAGGTGATCGATTGCCCCTCCAACAGCTGGTACAACGAAGACGGTGCACTGGAGGTTGAGACCGGCTTCTGTAACTACCTCTCCGTGGCGCAGACCTCCAAGGCGGCGATCGAGGAAGGCGATACGCTGCACCTGGTGTTGTGGCACGGCAACCTCGCCTTCGACGAACCCGCCACGGGCCACGTCGGTATCGCGGTAGACGGCAACGTTGTCTGGGAGGAAACGGTGGAGATCCCGAGTCGTGCCAATATTTTCAATGTGCGCACCACGGCAAATTTCAGCGCGCCGGCCGGCAGCAAGGTTGAGTACAAGGTGAGCAACCACGGCTATAACACCTGGACCCTGCTCGAGCTGGAGGTAGAGCGCTGAGCACTCCGCTGAAACAGCTAGTCCTTCTTCTTATCCTCTGCCTTCCCCTCGCAGCTAACGCGGGGGTAAAGGTTGGCGACGAGGCGCCCGCCGTGGTGTTGCCGGGAATCGGCGGCACTGTGGGCATCACGCTGGAAGACCTGCGCGGCAAGGTGGTGTACGTCGATTTCTGGGCATCCTGGTGCGGCCCCTGCCGCGTTTCCTTTCCCCAGTTGGAAGTGCTGCGCCGCGAA
>CAYGOX010000157.1:0-5559 GCA_964351485.1 uncultured Halioglobus sp. | reverse complement strand
AACTGGGGCCACAGGGATTTGAAGTCCTCGCCATTAATGTCGACGAAGATGAGAACGACGCCAGTGAGTTCCTGTCGGAAGTGCCCGTGACCTACCCGATAGTGCGTGACGCCGAGGGCAGCACGCCGCAAGCCTATGGCGTGATGGGTATGCCGACTGGCTACCTCATCGACCGCAGTGGGATTGTCCGCGAAATCCACAAGGGCTACCGCAAAAGCGATGGTGAAAAGTTGCGCGGTGCCATTCAAGAGTTGTTGGGAGAATAATAGTGAAATACCTGGCCGGCCTCGCCGCGGCCATTGTGCTGTGCGGTTGTGAAACCGTGCAGCCGTGGGAGCGCGGCACACTCGCAAAAGAAGAAATGCAATGGCAGTCCGACGTGATGGAAGGCCGTATGCGCGACCAGATTCACGCCAGCAAGGAAGCCTCATCGGGCGGCACGGGAGCCGCCGGTGGCGGTTGCGGGTGTAACTGATGACCGACCGCGACCTGACCAATAAGAAAAATTCGCAGGACAACCACTCCACCCTCCTCGCGCTGACGTCCAGCGCCCTGATGCTGCCAGCCTATCAACCCGCGCTGGCCGATTCCCCGCCTGAAAATGCGGAGGTGGGGCTGCGTTACACCAACTACAAGGAAGACGACCTGCAGGGCCGCGACGCCTTTGGTGGTGGTGGCGAACGCTACGAAATTGACATGGATGTGCAATGGGAAGACATGAGCGGCGCCTCGCCGTGGTTTGTTGGTGAGAGTGCGCAGGGCGATCCCAAGGTGATTCTCAGTGGCGCGAGTATTGAAGATACCCGAACAGAAGTGACCGTCACCACGCGCTACTACTACGATCGCGGCAACGCCGGGTTCAGTTATACCAATTCGGATGAAGACGACTACCAGTCTGATGCTTTCAGTCTCGATGCCTCGTTCAACAGTGAAGACGGCCTGACCACCTACAGCGCGGCCATCAGCGCTTCGAGCGATGACCTGGAGCCGACGCAGGGCGCGATCCCCACCAACACCCTTGGCGATGAGAAAGATATCCGCTCGGCCTGGGTTGGTGTCACGCGCATCGTGAGCAAACAGGCCATGGTGCGATTCGGTTTGAGTTATACCTACCGCGATGGCTTTCTTACCGATACCTACAAAAACCGGGATCGACGCCCCGACGAGCGCAAGGAGTGGACCCTCGGTGCGGGCTATCGCCACTTCTTCACGGAACACGACGGCGCCCTGCACGTGGACTATCGCTACTTCGATGACGACTGGGACGTGGTGTCGCACACGCTCGACCTGGCGTGGGTGCACAACTGGAGCGACGACGTTCAGCTCACGCCCTTCATCCGGTATTACACCCAGGACGAGGCGGAGTTTTTCGCCAACGTCGTGGACCAGGCGCAACCGTTTTACGCAGACGATCACCGCCTCTCGGCCTACGGGGCCTTCACCTACGGCCTGAAGGTCAAGCGCGATATTGGTGACTGGTCGTTGCATCTTGTCGGCGAGCGTTACCGCTCGGACGAGAGCTGGGGTCTGTACAGTGGCGAGGAATCGCCTGCGCTGGTGGACTTCTGGCGTTACAGCGTCGGGCTTAATTACGTCTTCAAATAATTGCGCGGCTGCCTGTGCAGCAACTTGAACATGCCTTTACTGCCATGGGCGGTCCCTGCCGGTTTCGCCTGGAGGTAGACAGCGGTACCGATCCCGCCGCCGCGCTCGCAGCGGCGGAACACGAGGTCAGGCGGCTGGAGTCCAGGTACAGCCGCTACCTCGAAGACTCCGTGACATCGCGCATCAACCGGGCCGCGGGGCAGGGCGCCGCCACGCCCATCGATCGTGAAACCGCCGGACTCCTTCACTACGCCGATACAGCCTGGCGGGAGAGTGGCGGCCTGTTCGACCTGACGTCCGGGGTTTTGCGCCGCGCCTGGGATTTCCGTTCCGGCCGCCTGCCGGCGCAATCTGAAATTGACGCGTTACTCCCGCTGGTCGGGTGGGAGCAGGTCGAGTTCAGTGACGATCATGTCTATCTCTCCCGGCCAGACATGGAGATCGACTTCGGTGGCTGCGTCAAGGAATACGCCGCTGACAGCGCCGCCAACTGTCTACGCCAGCACGGTGTGACCACGGCGCTGGTCGACCTGGCCGGTGACATGGCGGCGGTGGGCGCGCCGTCCGGCAAGCGCGGTTGGGAGATTGGTATCCGACACCCGGTGCATACCACCCAGGCCATGGCGCAGGTTGTGCTGCCGGAAGGCGGGTTGGCCAGCAGCGGCGATTATGCGCGGTGCATGGTAGTGAACGGCACGCGCTACGGCCACATCCTGAATCCGCTCACGGGCTGGCCTGTGAAGGGCCTCGTGGCTGTGAGTGTGATTGCGCCGCAATGCCTGGTGGCTGGCAGCAGCGCCACCATCGCGATGCTGCACAATGCTGACGACGGGTTGGAGTGGCTGGACGCACTGGGCCTGCCCTGGTTTGCGGTGGACCAGGCCCTGGCCTGTCACGGCACCCTGGCGACGCCCTCGAGATAGTCGCGCGACCCGATATCCAGCTGATCCTGCACGACACGCGCGGCCGCCCCGACCGGCGGGGTAAACACTTTGGTGGGTATGAGTAGCCGGCCTTCCACGGGTGGGACCGTGCGGGAGCGGTTAACGGCCTTTGAGCGTTTTTCCGGCGTCCAGGACCCGCGTTGCCAGCGGGAAATCGAGGCCCTGACATTGTTCCGTTTCACGCCGTTGCCCAGAAGGTGAAAGCCGCGTCCCACCAGCAGGTTGTTGGCCACGAGCGCCGAGGCCCCAGAGTGATTGCGTACCAGCGAGCCGCCCGATGCCTCGTTGATCAGGGTGTTGTTGATGACGAACAGCTGAAGCTCCCGCGCCTCCCGGTCATTGCACCCCTCGGCGCCGAAACCGATCGCGTCGACGTTGTGGGTCGTCGCGGCCTGGTGCAGGTCGTTCCCCATGACGATGCTGAGCCCGCAGTTGGGCAGGTCGATCAGGCGGCTGGAGTTACCCTGGGGAATGTCTTCAATACGGTTGTAGAGAATGTGGTTCTCGCGGGCCCGGCTCTTGATCTGGTGACCGCGATCGGTGCCCTTGAAGTGACTGCCCGTAATGCTGAAGCGGTCGAGCGCGCCGACATAGATGCCGTGACTGTAGCGGTTGTCGCGCCGTTGGAACCAGAAACGAGAGTCGGTGATTTCCAGCATGACACCCGGCTGCCCGCCGGTCAGGATAGAAAACTCGTTATCGTGAAAAAACGTGTTGTGCAGCCGGAGGTTGCCACCCTCGTGCCGGATGCCAGCACCGTTGGTGTCGGTGACTTTCGCGCCGGTAAATTCGATGTTCTCGATGAATGTATCGCTGCCGGCGATGATCCAGATGCCTTTGCCGTTCGGGATGAGTCCCGAGGCGCGCAACCGCGCCATCCCATTGACACCGCGCAGGGTCAGGCCGTCCTGGGTCCAGGTTGCGTAGTCGTTGTCGTAGTCACCGGCGTCAATTTCGATGGTGTCGCCGTCGCCGGCCACGGCGGCGGCCTGGCTTGGCAGGGTGAGTGCCCGATCGGGTCCGACCTGCCAGGTAACGGGCGCGCGGGGTTCATCGGCCCGGGCAAAAAGTGCCAGGCACATCAGGGCGGCGACGAGCAGCGGCGCACAAGCCCGCTTGCCCGGGGCGCCCCGGATAGACCAGGTTGGCAGTGTCAGAAAGACCATCCATGAGTCCTTTGCGCTGATTGCTGTGACGAGCAGCAAGTGTAGCCGCAGTTATGCGGGGGCCTGTCTTTCAGTCTATGCCATTTGGGTCAGGCCGTTATCCCCAATGCCGGGGATTGAGAACCACTTCGCGTTTTGACCGGCCGCGTCCGCGCCCTCAGGCGCGGCGCGCGATCAGTGATCGGGGCGCTGCATATCCAGCTTGCGCTGGTAGCCCGACTGGATGATATCGACTACCACCAGAACGGCGATCGAGAAGTAGAAAGTGGATTTCGCCATGGGCTCGACCGCGTAGCCGAAGAGCTTCAGGTGAGCCTGGTGGCCGCCCTCGCCAAGCAGTACGATGCCGACGATCAGCAGGATGAACAGGCCCAGTACCTCGTACTTCCGATTGCGCGTGATGAAATCAGCAACCGAATCAGCCAGCAGCAGCATGGCCAGGCCGGACAGGATGATGGCAGTCGCCAGTACGGGGAAGACATCGGTGATGGCCAGCGCCGACAGGATCGAATCGAAGCTGAAAATCAGGTTCATGAAGACGATCAGGGCGATAACGGCGGCTGCGGATTTGCCGCCACCGGCGTTGACGTTGTGTTCGAGGTCGTCGATGGACAGCAGGTGCGCGATTTCCTTGACGGCCGTATACATGATGAACACGCCGCCAAACAGGAACACCACGGTGGCGAAGTTGAACGAGCCCTCGATGATGCCGCTGTATTCCAGGTGGAAGAACGGCTCCGTGAGCGAGTTGATCAACTGCACCATCGTAAACAGCAGGATGATGCGCAGCGCGATCGCAATCAGGATGCCGTTGCGACGTACCGCCGCCTGCTGGTGCACGGGCGCGCGCTTGGATTCGATCGAGATGTACAGGAGGTTGTCAAAACCCAGGACGGCCTGCAAAAACATCAGGACGCCGAGATTAGCGAGGTTCTCGAGAGTGAGTAATTCAGCCATTTGGATCTAGTGCAGTATGCGGTCTGCCGGGATCACTGTCTGTTTTTCCCGCTTGCGCTCGGCGGCAGCCTCGCGGCGCTCGACGTGGTGACGCAGCCGGCCGACGACCGAGGTCATCACCTCGATCGTCTGGCTGATCTGATCCAGTGCCATCAGGATCGTCTCGTTATCGGCCGATGATTTCTCGTTGTCGCTCATGCAGCAGTCCTCTGCGGGAACCTGGTTAGTCCCAGCTCAATGCACCACCGGTTTGATATTCGATCACGCGCGTTTCGAAGAAGTTCTTCTCCTTGCGCAGATCCATGATCTCTGACATCCACGGGAAGGGGTTCTGCGCTCCGGCGAACTGCTCCGGCAGGCCGAGCTGCGAGAGGCGGCGGTTCGCGATGAAGTGCAGGTACTCCTCCATCATGCTGGCGTTCATGCCCAGTACGCCGCGCGGCATCGTGTCGCGTGCGTATTCGATTTCGAGCTGCGTGCCCTCCAGGATCATCTGGATCGCCTCCTGCTTGAACGCATCCGTCCACAGGTGCGGGTTCTCCAGCTTAATCTGGTTGATTACGTCGATGCCGAAGTTCAGGTGCATCGACTCGTCGCGCAGGATGTACTGGAACTGTTCGGCAACGCCCGTCATCTTGTTGCGGCGGCCCATGGAGAGGATCTGGGTGAAACCGCAGTAGAAGAAGATGCCCTCGGTGACCGCGTAAAAACCGATCAGGTTGCGCAGGAGGGTCTGGTCCGCTTCGGTTGTACCGGTCGAAAACGTCGGGTCGCTCAGCGCGTGCGTGTGCGAGATGCTCCACGCGGCCTTCTTGGCGACCGAAGGAACCTCGCGGTACATGTTGAACACCTCACCCTCGTCCATGCCCAGCGACTCGATGCAGTAC
>CAYGOX010000156.1:0-8763 GCA_964351485.1 uncultured Halioglobus sp. | reverse complement strand
CGCGCAGCAGCCGAATCACCATATCTTCATCCTTTTCAAAGGGCGGCATGGTCACAGTCGACTCTAGGCCATTGGCAAGCAGCCATTCGGCCATCGCATCGGAGGGGTGCTCCGCGCCAATCTGCGTCATGTACTCACCCAGCGTCAGGCCGGTCGGGCCGACGTTGTTGTCGGTATTCATCAGCAGCAGCGCTCTGGCTGCATCGGGACGGAAGGGCGCGAACTCGAACGTTTCGTTATCCCAGGAGTGCCGCGCCCGTGCGCGCCAATCCGGATCGCGCATCAGCGCCGCCTTTTCCTCGTCGGTCTGCGCCTCTACGACCTCGTTCCAGACGTAGTCGTTGGATTGCGCGAAGATCAGTGAACTCTGTACGCCGATCGTGTTGGTGATGCCAACGTGAGAGAAACCGGTCCAGAAATCGCGGCCTTCACTCTTGAGCTTTTCATGCAGCTCTACCAGCGGCGCCTGTACGCCCATCAGGTCGCGCTGGAACACGAGCGTGGGTACGCCGGCCCACTGAACGCGAATATCCAGGTCTGAGGTCAGGTCCGCCACGCGTTGCAGCATCTGCGGCGCGGTCATGGCGCGAAACACATCGACAATCACCTGGCACAGGCTGTCCGGGTGTTTTGCCAACACCTCGAACAGCGCGCGCAGTTCTGCATCATCAGCCTTCAGGCTGGGTACGGGGCGGTCGTTGCCGTCATGGTCAAACAGGTTGGACGACATACCGAGCGCACCGGCGGCCAGCGCCTCGTCGAGCATCTGCGCCATGGCGGCTATTTCATCCTGCGTCGCCGCGCGTTCCCAGGCATCCAGTCCCATCACGGCCAGGCGCAGCGCGATATGGCCGACAAACAGGCCGTAGTTGGTCGGGACCGTCACGTTCTTTTCCATCGAGGCCTTGTACTCAGGCCAACTCTTCCAGTCCCAGGGCAGTTCCGAGAAGAAGGGCGCTTCGGGGATGTCTTCGAAGAACGAGAAGATGCCCACCAGTTCCTTGCGGGCAGCCAGATCATCATTCACCGGCGCGATACCAAAGCCGCAGTTGCCCATGACTGACGTGGTCACGCCGAAGCCGGGGAGGGGGTCCATGCGTGAATCCCACCAGATGGCGGCGTCAAAGTGAGTGTGCGTCTCGATAAACCCGGGAGACACGATACAGTCGCTGGCGTCGACCACTTGTTCGTCGGCGGAAGGGGCCAGACCCGGTGCGATTTCAGCGATCCGGCCATCGCGTATACGAACATCCGCCTGGTAGGCGGACTTGCCGCTACCGTCGACAACGGTGCCACCCTGGATAAGCCAGGGCTGGGTTTGCTCTGAAGACATGCTAACTCCTTGCTACGGTTGGTACTTGCGTTGTCCCCCTCATACTCGACGGGGCGTTGTCGCTAAGATAGTGGGGTGCCGCATTTATTTGTATCACGATAAGACTATAGAGTTGGACTATCAGCTCAAAAAGCCACTCTCCTTGCACAATAGCGACCACTACTCTTTAATAACCGGGTCGCCAGGGCGCTCAGCAAGGAGTGATATTCATCATGCAAATGAACGAAAACCTGCCGCAGACCCGCGATACTGTTCCAAAAACCTGGCAGTTATGCCTCCTGGTAATGCTGCTGGCAGCACTCATGCTGTCGATGACACCGGCCAACGCCAGCGTCTCGCAAGCAGAGTTGGAGGAACGCGGCTGCAACCTGGTGCCTTGCGATAACGGCTGGCCAGAGCGCGGCTGGACGCACACTGGTGACGCCGCCTGGAGCCTTGAGCGCGCCCAGCTACTGTTCGGCTTCAACCCCTTCGATCCCCAGGCGATTCGCCGCCAGTTCAGTGCAGACTTCGGCGCCAGCGCGCCGCCTTCCCAGCCCCCACCAGTGCCGCCGCCGACCGAACCACCCACACAGCCGCCGCCAACACAGCCGCCACCCACAGAGCCGCCAGTGGAACCGCCGGTAGAACCGCCGACCGAGCCACCGGCAAACCCACCCATGCTCACAGTGACGGGTGACCTGAACATAGACGAATTGCACGAGGTGGGCGGCAGCCCCTGTCCACAGGTGCTCGGTACGTTCACGCTGTCCAATACGGGCGGCGGTGTCGCCGGATACAGCATTACCGGTGTGCCTGCGTGGGCCGAGCTTGTCGATCAGAACGGCAACAGCGTCAGCGCCGGTGGAGACCTGGCAGCGGGCCAATCGATCACTGTAACACTCCGCTTCACCTGCATGAGTTTCGGCGGCGTGCCCGATCCGGGTGATTCGCGCACGGAAACCGCAACCCTCAGCATTGCGGGAGACGATGGGAACGGCAACAACGTCGGCACCCAGACTATCCCTGTGGCGCTTGAAATTGAGTCACCGGAGGACGCGTCATGAAGCACTTGCCAATTCGTGAAGTACTGCAGCGCCGATGCTCCGGGCGTGCAACCGGCCTTGCGCTGGGCGGTGTCCTTGCGCTGTTGCTCGCCACAAACGTTAGCGCGCGTGAGTTTCGCACCCTCAATGAGATCCAGGCGGCTGCGCTGGTTCCGGACTCTGCAGCAGCTGTGCAGAAACTGATTCCCGTAAACCAGGCACTGGTCGACCAGGCCGTTGAGCAAATCATGTCCCAGTGGTCCACACCGGCCATGCAGGAATATCTGGGCAAGGATTTTTACGACGCCAACCGACTTGAAGATGTAATCGACACGCTGGTGCCACGAGACGCCGAAATTCGCATCCTCGGGGTGAGCGGTGTGCAGACACTGCAACAGTACGTGGAAGAAAGCGCGACCGGCGTGCCGGTGCGGGTCAGCCGTGTGTCTGTGACCGTTCGAACACAGCTGGAATACAACGATCCGGAAAACGGCCTGGTGAGACTACCGGGTACCACCGAATATATTCTGAAATTTCGGGAAGCCCTGGCAGGAGGTGAATCATGAATCGACAAACCTCCTGTGCACTGCTGGGCGCTGCGCTGCTGGCAACGGCCTCGACGACAGTGGCCGCCGACGAGTGGGTGGTCAGCGGCAGCAATACTGCTCGCGCCGAACACTATGAAATCGACGGTGACCTGACGGGCAGCCCGTACCAGTTTGAGGGCTACCAGGTCTATGACGACCTGGACGTGAATGCGGTACGGCGCTACTCCGCCTACAAAACGGTACGCGGACAACTGCTGGCTATTGCCAACGATTCAGATTATCGATTTGCCGACGAAGGCATTCAGATCGAACGCGTCAATCTGTTCTATGAGAATGGCGAGGGCGACGCACCGGTTCGCGCCGAGGGCGGAGACGTCTTCTCCTATCTCAGCTATCGGACTTTCCAACGCTCCATCAAGGGCGTCCAGTTCGAGTACCAGCCCAGGGTGAGCGCCGGTGGCGCGCGCCACTCGCTGCTCGTGTTCTCGGGAGCAAACCAGGCGCTGTGGAATGAATGGGACTGGGACGAAGACAGCAGCTCGGGCATCTCGTGGCTGGTCGAAGACGGCGACTGGGGCAGTGCCAGCGTCAACCTGGTGCACAACGCCTCCGATGCCGACGGCAATACACTGAACCTGGAACAATGGGTGGCCAGCTTTGCAGCCGAAACAAACTTCAACGTGGGTCAGCACAACCTGAACCTGGAGGGTGAATTTGCATATTTCGACGGCGACCACGCTGGCGACTTCGCACCGGCCGACGGCCAGAACCGGGACGATACCGGTATTTTCGCCGAGCTCATGGGCCAGGCGTACCAGCAGTTGAACTACCGGCTGCGGTTCGAAGAGTACGGCTATGACTTCCGCCCCAAAGGAAGTGTTGTCTTTAACGACCGTCGTTCCTACGAGGGGCATGTCGGCTGGCGCTTTGGCAGCGGCGTCAACCTGCGCGGCCGGGTACAGCGCTATGAAGACCGCTGGGATTCGGTCAACCAGCTCGATACAGATGTCTACGGCGTGGATGTAACGGGCGAGTTGTTCGCCCTGGAGCATGGCCCGACCACGGGTCGCATCCGCGTGTTCTACGAGGAGGTTGAGGACGAGTTTGACACGACCGAGCGCGACAGCTCAGTGATCGATATCAGCACCAACACACCACTTGGCGCGTCGACATCCATGGATGTACGGGTGGCGTGGATCGCGTCCGACGACAGCCTGGTTGTGGACGGCGAAGTTGATACCCTGGAGGCCGACGCCAGCTGGAACCAGAAGATACGCTGGGGTGATCTTGAAGGCAGCATCAAACCCGGTATCAGCTACCGCGGTATCGACTCCGGGCCCTCTGAAGGCGACGAATGGTCGCCCACCATCGCCCTGAGCCTGTCTGATTCCGTGCACACGATCCAGGCGAGCCTGGACTACTTTGACCAAAGCCGTGATACCGCAGGCAGCCAGAGTCTGGATACCCTGAGCGCTTCGTTCCACTATCACTACCGTATGCGCCAGCACGAGCTGGGCTTTGACGCCAACTGGTACGATCGCCAGCCCGATAATGCGCGAGATACCGAAGCGACACGGGTCGCACTGTACTGGACCTGGTATTTCGACAAGCAGGAAGCGACCCCTCAGTTGAGCCGCGCCACAGTGTCCGGGTTCGATCCCGTGATCGCACTGGACGGACCGATGGCGCTCGATGCAGACGTGTTGCAACGCATCATGCCGGGACAGCCCCTGGCAGCGGTCCTGGACAAGATGAAGGACAGCGGAGCACCGTCACCGGCGAGGGCGACCGATACCTACATCTATGAACTGCAACTGCTGGACAGCCTGTACAACCGTCAGCGTGTGGCGGTGTCTCACCGCGATGGCATCGTTACCAAGGTCGCGCTGGTCATCGACTTCGAGGACGATGGCTCCGCACGAAACGCGCAACAGTCGTTTGAGCGGGTGCGTGAGGAATTGATCCGGCACTGGGGCTCACCTGACAGCACCGTAGAGACAGGCGCGTTTGATGCCAACTTCAGTACTGCACTGAACAGCGACCAGTTGATCCGCACCAGCGAGTGGAGCAGCAAGGGTGGTGTACTGCGCCTGGGGATTCCGCGTCGAATCGACAGTGCCGTTCGTATGGAGGTGCAGCATGCGCCAGTCTTCGCACCGCCGCGCAACACGCTGTGGAGCATGAATGACGTGCGTTAGCTGGCAGCGATCACTGCTGGCTGTCACCGCGCTGGCGATGTGGCTGACCTCGGGTGCGGCCCTGGCCAAGAAGGAGGAAGCCAAATCGCAACTGGATCGCTCTGCAGGCTATGTCGGGTTCCAGGCAGGCGGGAAGGGCGGCAAGAAAAAGGGCGACGCTGAGGCCGACAGCGGGCTGGACTACGACCCTGATAAGGCGGCGCCCGACGGATACACCGACGCCGAGCCCTACGACCCATACTACGATCCCAACCACCCGCTGAAGAATCCCGACAAGGATCCAGGCAAAGGCTGGGAGCGCACCGGCCGTCAGGCCAAGCCCGACGGCAGTTTCGGCGCGCTGTCCGGCAGCGTGGACTGGGACTGGGGCGATCACTACTTCAATGACAGCTTTATCGTTGTTCTCAACGTCGTAAATAACTGCAAGAGCGATCAACCCACCAGCATCTTCGTGACGGGCGTACCGGGGCTGTCGTTTCCTTCCCAGGTAATGGTGCCACCGGGGCCCGGCGGCAAAAATGTCATCGGCAACGTGACACTGCCGTCGCCACCGATCCCCACGGGTTTACCGGGCGAACCGCCGATGGGCCACGTCGATCTTCCCAAGGTGTTCCTGCTCCCGGGGCAAAAGCCTCCACACCAGCCCAATTTTGTGGGGATAGGTGGCGAAGTGGTCGCCTGGCACCCGGAGGCCATGGATATCGACGGGCAGGTTTGCTATGCCACGCGCGTCACGTACAAGCCGACGGGACACATTCACTGGCGCCCGCCGAAAAAGGATAAGCCCAGCGGGCCGAGCAAACTTGCGACGACCGACCCCTGCACACTGTGGTGGAACATTGAAGAACAGCCGCCAGGTGCCAACGAGAAACAGTGCACGTCAAAGATTCGCGCGCTGGCCGCGCACTTCGTCGACAAGGTTCTGCCACCGTTCATGGACCATGCACCTGCAGACTGGAAATGGCTGAAAGCGCTCGGACCCATCAACAGGCTGTCAATTGGTGAGCTGCTGGCGATGAAAGCCAGGGCCTCGCAAGTTGCGGAGGACACGCAATGGTAACGAAGCGCGTCCTGGCCTGTATAACGCTGCTGATTGTCGCCACGACAGCGGCGGCTGACGACGATTGGGAAAAAAAGGCCGCAGCCGCCGCGCTCACTGAAAAGGGCTTGTACGAGACCGGGGGAAAGCGCGACCTGGATACCATCCCCGTTGAGACTGCACAGCAGCCAGCTCAAGCCGCCCCAACGCCAAGGCCTCTCACTGAGGCGGAACGCCAGATTGAAAAACTCAAAGCCGATCTGGCCGAGGAGAAGCTCGAGTTTGGCAAGCAGATCAAGAGCCTCGAGGACAAGTACCTGCAACAGCGTGCGCTCTATGACAAGGCCAGGCAGCAACAGAAAACGGCTGAAGCGCGACTGAAGGAAAAAGAAAAAAACAAACCCTGGTATCGCTACATCGTCGATGACGAGGAGACCGACAAACTCCAGGAACAGATCGAAACCGCCAAGAAAGACGCGGCGAAATACGGCGCCGCCGCCCAGCAATGGCTCACCGCCCGCGATCGGCGCGATGCAGATGCCAAACGCAGCGCCGAAGTACTTGAGCTGAAAATCACCAAACTGGATGAGGATCTAAAAACTGCGGAAATTGCAAAACGGCGAGACTACGCAGCCGGCGTCCAGCGCCAGTACGACACACAGCGGGCAAAAATCGAAGTCTCCGAACTGGAGTTCTCGCTGGCAAAGCAGGAACTCCAGGACAAGATAAAGTCTGCCACGGCCGCCGACAAGGACGAGGAGGCAGAGAAAGCTGAAGCCGAGCTGGAAAAACTGGAGCAGACACACACGCAGTGGCGCACCTCCCAGGATTCCGCCCTGGAAAGTTACCGCAAGGACCTCAAGCGAACCTACGACAAAAACCGTGAGGAAGGCCTGGGGCCGACCAGTGTCGTCGGCCTCAATACTCTGCTGCGCAAGGATGCAAGGGCGCGCGGAGCCGATATTGAAGAAGCCACCAATCACGTTGACACCGACGCGGTACAACGCACCGCCACTACGTCGGCTCGTATTGCCGAAGCGGCGGGTCGAAATACCACACACGAAAATACCGCCCTGACATTCCTGCGCAATCTCGCCGTCGACAATGCGGTAACGCTGTTCACTGACCCGAAAGAATTCGTGATTCGTTATCTCTACTACGCGAAAGGCGTCGGCATCGCGGCCAAAGATGCCATCGTCGATCTCGCCGTGCTGGGATACGAATTGGGCGACACGACGGCGGAGGCGATCGAAGTCGCGCTCAACTCCTACACCGGTATCGAAACTAACATCACAGGCAAAGAAAACGTCAAGATGCTGGGCGAGGTCGGCCGCAAGACAGCAGCGCTCCTGGATTCGGACGACCCGGAGGGCGCCAAAGTCGCCGAAGACGCCATGAAGCTGGCGCAACGCACCAAGGACGCCGTTAACCGTCGCTATGAAAAACTCGCCGGAAAGGGCAAACAGGGAATCCGTGAAGCGACTTCCGATGCCGGTCAGCTGGTCGGCACTGTTGCGGCACCGGAAGAGTTGCTGGCAAGAGCGGCAGCCGCCAAGGTCATCACCAAGGTCAAGGGGCTCGATGAAGTCGCCAAACTCGCCGACGGCACCCCCGACCTGCCTTCGACAAGTCGTGGCTTTGAGGCGCTCGATGAAGCTGAGCAGGCGGCCAGAAAGGCCCAGGAACTGCGCGCGCCGGACGTCAAACCCGGCGCAGACGCGGCGTCGACAACCGGATCAGCTGCCAAAAAAGGCGCAACAGCCGGTAAGGCAGCGGCGAAAGCAGATGCGCCGGCGGTCGAGGTACGACCCGACGGCAAGGGAAACATCGTGGTTCGCGATGCTAACGGAAATGAACTCGTCCTTGGCGAAGAGATCGGACGTGGCACCTCAACCGGTGTCTACAAGGTGAAAGGCCGCGATGACATCGCCGTGCGCTTGACGCGCGACAGCCCCGGTGCTGACAAACTGGATGAATTCGGGCGCAAGGCAATTCTGGAGGCCGACCCAACGGGCGAGATACTGGCGACGCCGGCTACATTGGGCTCACAACGCATCACCACCGGTGGTTTGCCCGAATCCAAGCTTGGGGGCCCCATAGCCCTGGAGGGAGGGACGCTGACCATCGTGGAAAAGGCCCCCACGACGTTCGACCGCGCCAGGAAAATCAAGACAGAAGCCGGCACCATGACCAAGGGTCAGGAAGAGGCCTACCGCAATGCGATGGATGCATTGAACAAGAAGGGCTACGTATTTCTCGACAATCATCACGGTAACTACTCCTTCCGGAAAGTGGAAGGTACGGACGACAAGTGGGTCATGGTGATCCCGGACAGGGAATCCATCGGGCCGGCGGTCTCGCCAGAAGCTGCGGCAAAGGTTCAGAAGGCGCTGGACACGCCGCAAACTGACCCCATGACGGGGATGAAAGCGACCAGGGAAAATTGGAACCGCGGACTGCTGGGGCGTGACGCCTCGCATTTCGCACTGGGTGATCTCGATGACCTGATGGACTGGAGCCGCTGGCAGAAAGAGGCTGGCCACAACTACAGTTCGCTCGGCAAAGGGGGTGTGAACGGCGAAGGCGTCTTCCCGTTTGATCCGCGCAACGGGATCGATTA
>CAYGOX010000155.1:1855-8785 GCA_964351485.1 uncultured Halioglobus sp. | reverse complement strand
TCCGGGCTATACAACGCGCATTCCGCGGAGCGCGGCGACACTCGCCCGCATACTGCGCGACAACGGTTACAACACCGCAATGTTCGGCAAGGACCATAACGTTCCCACAACAGACCGCTCTCCCGCAGGGCCTTTTGACCATTGGCCGACAGGACGCGGTTTTGAGACCTTCTACGGATTTGTCTCGGGCGACACCCACCAGTGGAAGCCGGCGCTGTTTAACGGGATCAGCCCGGTGGATGGCCGTGATCGGCCGGACGACTACCTGGTTGATCGCGACCTGATCAATAACGCGATTACCTGGCTCCACAATCAGCAGGGCAGTGCACCGGGCAAGCCGTTCTTTATTTACCTTGCACCGGGCACCGCGCATGCGCCGCTACACGCGCCCAGGGACTGGATCGAGCGCTTCAAGGGAAAATTTGATCATGGATGGGATGCCGAACGAGAGCGCATTCTAAAGCGTCAGAAAGCAATGGGCCTGGTACCACGCACCACAGAGCTTGCGGCCAGGCCTAAGCAAATACCGGCGTGGTCCAGCCTTTCGGCTGCACAACAAAAAGTTTATGCAGCGTACATGGAGGTATTCGCCGCGATGCTCAGTTATCAGGACGCACAGTTTGGCCGTCTTGTAGCTGAAATCGAGCGCATGGGCCTGGGCGATAACACACTCATCCTGTTCATTCAGGGCGACAACGGGTCATCCGGCGAAGGAGGTCATAGCGGCGCGTTAAATGAAATGGCCCATCTTTCGGGGAGCGAAGGCGAACTGGAAGTCGACGTGGAATGGCTCGTGGATAATCTGGAGCTTTTCGGTGGTCCGAAAACCTACCTCGCGCCACCCGTAGGCTGGGCGTTGGCAACGGGCACCCCGTTCCCCTGGGTGAAGCAGGTTGCCTCTCACCTGGGCGGTGTGCGCAACGGCCTTGTCATCTCATGGCCGTCAAAGATGAAGCAGGGCGGCCAGGTTAGGGATCAGTATCACCATGTAATTGATGTCCTCCCCACGGTACTCGACGCGGCCGGCATCCCGGGGCCCACCCACGTGGACGGTGTCGCGCAGCAGCCTATCGAGGGGAAGAGCATGGTCTACAGCTTTAACAGCGCCCGCGAGGCGTCCCCACGCACAACGCAGTACTACGAGGTGCTGGGTAATCGTGGTATCTATCACGAGGGATGGCTCGCCAATACCGTGCCACGGAACATGCCGTGGGATATTGCGCGCGAACGGGCGGCCAGCGATACCACAACCTATACCTGGGAACTTTACAACCTGGAACAGGACTTCAGCCAGTCGGTCAATCTCGCCGACAAGGAACCGGAAAAACTGGCAGCGATGCAGTCAGTGTTTGATCGTGAAGCAAGACGCTACCAGGTCTATCCGGTGCACGATACCGGCGCGATGGAGCGCTCGATGCAGTTAATGCGGTACCCGGGACTGGGCTTGAACTTTGCACCGAGCAAAACGCTGTGGGGACCGGGTATACAGCTCCCTTTGGCCGCCGCACCGCCCATTTTCATGCTGCCATCCTTCAATATACGAGCACAGATTACCGTGCCTGACGGTGGTGCCGAGGGCGTCATCGTCGCCGCCGGCAGCCAGTTCGGCGGCTGGAGTTTTTATCTCGACGACGGCGTCCCGGTCGCTACCGCCGCGGTTTCACCGTTGCCCGGCGGACAGGAGCGCATCGCTGCAGGCAGATCGCTACCACCCGGTTCACACACGCTCGAGTACGATTTCGCGAGGAGCCAAACAGGTAACCGACTAATAATCAGTGTGAACGGCGAGCAGTGGGCCAGCGGTACTATCAACAAGCCGCCGCACATGATGGCCGGCGGTGGTGAAACATTCGACACGGGACGCGACAGCAACGACCCGGTCTCTTTCGATTATCGCGAAGAGGGCGTATTCACCGGCAAGATTCTGCGGATTGACGTCGAAACGCCGATGCCAACCGGTCACTGAGCCGGAGCACGTTGTGACATCGAAGCAGCCGCCTCCGGGGCCGGCCAGCCATACCGGGCAAACAGCTCCGGCATCTGCTGGCGTATCTCTTCAAACGTCAGCCCAAACTCGCCGGCGTTGTAGAGATGTTCGGCGCGGTACTTGCGGTTTTTTTCCTGTTCGGCCTGCAGGCGGGCCTGCATGGTAGCGTCCAGCGGGAGATTAAAATGCTCATAGACATCGGTGATCGTCGCCTGCGGAGCGTTCAGAAGATCGTCATACTGCAGCGTGATCCAGTCGTCAGGTGACAGCTGTGGGCGCACCTGCTCGGGATAGTTGTAATACAGCGGCGCGGTTTCCTTCATCGCCTCGAGCGAATCCTGTACCAGTTCAGGCGGGCAGTCAGAGGCTTTCCAGTTGCGCGTCATCATCTTGAGAATACTGGGAATGGTCTCCAGCGGGTTGCGCAGAATCACGATAAACCGGGCGTCGGGAAACTCACGTTTCAGCGACTCAACCTTGAGGGAGAACAGGGGGTTTTTACTCAGGTGGATCTTTTCAGGCCCGTTCAGGTAGAGCGTGCGCTGGACACAGCGACGATAAAACCGCAGGACCTTGGCCTGCTCGTGTTCAGGGCAGCGCTGGTCAAACTGGGCATAACGCTGAACTTCGCGGATGCGTGGGAAGATCATGCTTGCGGTAGAGGAATAAAAGGTGAGAAACAGCAAAAATTCATCTTCCTCGGGACCATCGAGGTTCATCGGGTGCATCTGGCGGCCCTTCGCAAACACCCGGTCCTCCCAGGCGTGCACCCGGTTGGTGAGGGAGCTGTTCCAGTATTTGCGGTCGAGCGCGGCGATCCCGCGAATGAGTTTGCGCTGCACAATGGAGGGCACGATCATTTCGTACATCATCACCCAGCTGAAGCGCTCGGAATCCGCGCAGAGCAGCCGGTGCGCCATCGACGTGCCACTGCGAGCGTGCCCGATAATAAAAATCGGCTGTTTCACCCGTACGCGGCGGAAGCCGGGGAACAGCAGATAGTCGAGCCAGAGACACAGCGAATTAATGACGACCAGCAGCGGAACTACGACTGCGATAAAAACCAGCAGCTTCCGTCGCTTCGGTGAGGTACTTTCGCGCCAGGACGTGCGTATCAGGCGAGCGAAAAGACGATAGTTAAAGGGCATCTGTCAGTGTGCCGGCAGCATCGAGCGTTTTTACCGTTCGACCGAATTCATTGAGTAAGTCGACGCTGTTCACGATACGGCCGTTGATTCCGTCGCGATCCTGCTCGGTGATCATCACAATCGCCTCGGGTATCGCCTCGATGGGTTCAAAGCTCGCGTTCGGATCGTTCACATCCACCAACGCCTCCATCCCCGGCGTGAGCACTGCAGATTTCGGCTTGATCGCGTTGACCACAATATTGTCCGCGTAGTACTCCGCTGCGAGCCCCACCGTGAACCGGTTGAGTGCTGACTTGCTCGTGCCGTAGAGCAGCATGCCGTAATGCTGGAAAAACTCGGAGAAGGGCGGGGCACCCTCGGGGAACTCGGCCGCGTGCGATGTCACGTTCACAATCCAGCCGTAGCCCCTGGCGCGCATCATCGGACCGAGCCGCTGGCAGAGGTGCCAGGGCGCCTTGACGTTGACCTCCAGCGCGATATCGAGCCGCTTGTCTGAAAAGGACTCAAATGGTTTGTAGAAGGCCGCGGCGGCATTGTTCACCAGGATATCCACGCCATCGGCCTGCGACAGCAGTTGCGCCAGCATCTCCTCGCGTGAAGCGTGGCTGCTCAGATCGACCGTCAGTGGTATCGCCGTGCCGCCCGCGGCCCTGATCGTTTCAACAGTGCGTTGCAGGGAGCCCTCCAGGTGACTGTCTCCCTCCTGCAAGGTTCGCGCGGACACAAAGACAGCTGCTCCTTCAGCAGCGAGCCGTGTAGCGATTGCAGCGCCGATACCGCGACTGGCACCTGTGACCAGTGCGGTTTTTCCGTCGAGGGGTTTTTTCTCGTCCAAGGTAACTCTCACTTATTCCAGGATGCTTGCTGCCAATTGTTACCGCGCAGTATGCGTCGCGGCGTTGCGCAGGGACTGCCAGGAAACGACTTCCGGCGTCGGTATGTCGTAGCGCGTCGCCTGCAACCAGCGGAACTGCCAGACGCCGCTGTCGTGACCAGCCGTATCAATCCAGTGTGCACCGCGCACCTGCGGATCGCTGTGCGCCACGATGAGCACAATAGAGCCATCGTCGGCGACCGTGACATGGCGATCATTGACGTAACACGCGTGACGGTTGTAATCCAGGGACTGCCCCCAGTAGTTACTCAGTACGAAACTCCAGTAGCGGCACACAGGCGCCTCGAAACGGATCACGATGGCCTCGTCCGGCGCGATTTCCCACCAGCCTCCGGCCAGTGACTGGTCGGGTATGCCCTGCAGGCTTTCGTTTTCATCGACGTCGCCAGGCAGAAACCGATTGGGCTGTTCCCTAAAGCGGTCGGCCCAGCCGAAGATCACCTGGTTGGTGCCGCGCACCATGCCGGTGATCCGTTTCAGTCCCGAAGTGATATCGCGGGCGCGCAGCGCGCGCGGTGCGGGCGTTTGATCGATGCGTTCAAGCTTTAGCTGAGCCGGTGCCTGGGCGGCGCGATCAGAGAAAATCTGGCGCAGCATCATCGACGAGGTATCGGGCTCCAGGCGAATCCAGTTTCCCGGGTGCTCGTGGGGCGACAGGATGACTTCGAAGTAATCATCGTCCCCCATCTCGAATGCATCGATTTCGGTGAAAGCAATGGTCCGGCTGCCACCCTTGGAATAGGAGCCGGCATACACGCCGAGCGAAAAGTAGAGCGCTTCTCCGCGCGTGCCGGAGAGCCGGTAACTGCAATCGCCACGCAGCGAGGCGTTGTGATGGATATTGTCCGGGTTGTCCCATCCCAGTTTGATGCCGGCGCCGAGGCTCACGCGCAACGCCGGATCGGCCGGGTTGCCGGCTTCGAGAATTAACTCGAAGGCCGAACGCAGTGCGTGGGTCAGGTAGCGATGCCCTTCAGCGAGGGCGATTTCACTGTCGGGCGCACCGTCGCGCAGCAGATCACGGCCCGCCAGTTTCAACTCGTCACAGAACGCCGCCCAGGCCTGGCCGTTGCGCAGCGCAGCGAGCGCCGGATCGGTTTCCCGGTTATCTTTCATCAGCAACACCCCGTCATCGTCGTGTTGTCCACCGCCTGTCCTCGCGACTAGTCGGACCCTTTCTTCACCGAGGAGAGCACGTCAACACTGCCCGACATCAGCGCCTGCATATGCGGGCCGTTGTTCAGGTCGGCGCTGTGCATCACGGTGGCGCGAGCGCCGGTTGCGTCGAGCGCCGAGTACACAAATCGTTTCTGGACGGTCCGCACCGGCGAGGGCGCCGCCGCAACCTGCCTGGCGATGGCAGTGACGCGCTCGTCCAGTTCCTCGGGCGCAAACGCCTGGTTGATGAGGCCGATCGACGCGGCCTCTTCACCGTTGTACTCGCGGCCGGTGAGGAAAAGCTCCATCGCATCGCGGTGCGAGAGTTTGGCGCAGAACCAGTTGAAGTCCGCCAGACCGCTCATCACCAGCACCGGGTGACTCATGCGGGCATCGGTCGAGGCGTAGGCCAGATCACAGGCGCCGAGCAGTTCCAGGCCGCCGGCCATGGCATAGCCATGGACCTGGGCGATAACGGGCTTGGCCAGGTCCCAGAGGGAGAGACAGCCCTCGCTGACGTGTCGCGCCCAGGGCAGGCCAACCTCCGCAGAAAAATACGGCTGATCTGCGGCCAGGTCCGACCCCAGGTCGTAGCCGGAGGAAAAACACTTGCCGGCACCCTTGATCACGCTCACCTTGATCGCCGCGTCCCGGTCCGCGCTCTGGAGAGCGGCTAGCAACTCAGTGCGCATGGCGTTATTGATCGCGTTGCGTTTTTCCGGTCGATTGAGGGTGATCGTTCGAATACCGTCCTGTGAGTCATCTACGATGAGGGTTTCGTAGTCCATGCGTGCCTCCTGTTAGTTACCGGATCAGGCCGGGTAATCGCGTTCAGTCGCGGTGCAGTGCGTCGATGATCTCGTTGCGCATGTCCACCGGGCTGATGATCTTGTCAAAGGCCATGGAATCGGCGGGCACCCATGCCTCGGACTGTACCTCGCGCATCTGCGCCGCTTCGGCTTCGCTGGCCTTGGCCGCCGCGTCCCCGCCGATCGCGGGAACGCCGCCGAGCGACAATGAGGGCAGGGCGAGGCTGATCGCCTGGTTATCCCAGGGATTCATACCCATGACAGATGAGCCGAAGCCGAAGGCCTTGCGCAAAGTCACGACAATTTTGCGGCCGCGGTAGCGCCGCTGCGCGGCAAACATCGCGCCGGCGGCCTTCAGCACACCGGCTCGCTCCGAGTGAGGGCCGGGCAAGACGCCGGGGTTATCCAGCAGCGTCACCAGCGGCAGTCCGAAGGCATCGGCCACGCCGATAAAATGCGTGGCTTTCTCCGCTGCCTCACGGGTGATCGCCCCGGCCATGACCATGGGCTGATTGGCGCAAAGCATCACCGGCACACCGCCTATCTTGGCCAGCGCCGTTATGATGGAGGGGCCATAACCGGGTTGCAGCTCGAACAAGGTCTGTTCGTCCGTGACCTCGGCCAGCACCTTGCGCATGTCGTAACCCTGGCTGCCATCCGGTGGGATGAGTTCCAGCAGGGCGGGCAGATCACGTCTGGTGGCACCGGCCTGCTCGCGTGCCTGCGGCGCCGTCTCGCCGGCGCGCTGCGGCATGAGCGACAGAAAGTAGCGCGCCTGTGCGAAAGCATCCTGTTCAGTCTGGGCAAGGTTGTGCACCACACCACTCTCACTGGCGTGCATCCGGGCGCTGCCCAGTTCCTCCGGTGTGGTCTCTATGCCGAGGGACGCCTGCACCAGCGGGGGGCCGGCAGTAAACAACGCGGCGCCCTCAA
>CAYGOX010000155.1:0-1845 GCA_964351485.1 uncultured Halioglobus sp. | reverse complement strand
ATCAGGTCGGCGAACATACCCGTCAGCGCGCCGTGACCGGCAGAGGCTCCCATCACCATCGCGACAACGGGCACCTGGTCCTTGAGATCACAGACCAGCTGCAGGTCGTTGGGCGTATTGGGGTAGCGTTCGCCCCCATTGGTCGCGCGCTCTCCGGCACCGTCCAGCACGATGACCAGCGGCAGTTTCTGTTCCATGGCCAGGCGCACCAGGCGGTTGCGCTTGGCCATGTTGGCGTGTCCGATAGAGCCGCCCTTGACGGTAAAATCCTCTACCATGGCCACCGCTGTCCTGCCGTGTACCCGGCCTGTACCACCGACCACCCCGTCCCCGGCCAGGGGAGGTTCTCCGCCGGGATGATTACCGCCGGCCAGTGCGCCGATTTCGTTGAAGGTGCCGGGGTCAAACAGCAACTCCACCCGCTCCCGGGCGGTCAATCGCCCCCTGGCGTGTTGCCGGGCAACCTTCTCGGGGCCGCCCATCGCCTCCGCAACGCCCTGGCGCTGTTGTAATTGCTCAAGGAGTGCGGCCCATTGATCTGTTCGGCTCATAACCAGGCCACCTCCTGTAACACCTGTTCTTTAAAGCGCTTCTTCACTGTCTGTTTACTGGTAATCCCCTGCATGAGCAGGCACTGGATGGCGGTGCCGATCAACAAGACTTCGATCGTGCGAGCGCTGGCGTTGGCACTGGCCGTCACACCATCACGTCCCGGTGCAGCCAGGCCCTTCAGCGTCCTGGCAATGACCCCGCGAAAGGCCCCACTGGCATCGGCTTCCTGGTGCGTGATCGCCTCTTCGAATTCGCCCGCACCCCAGAAGGCAAGCCGCACGCGCCATTCCCGCAACGCGGTGTCATCCAGGGGGAGGGCGGTGCAGAGCGCGTTGAGTAAGCCCTCGAGACTGTCGTCCTGCGACAGTGCACTCATGAAGCGCGCGCTGGACGATCGGAATGCGGTGCCGTAGGCGGCCTGCAGCAGTTCCTGCGAATCCTGGTAGTAGTGGCTGACCGTGCCGGTAGAGACACCCGCCGCACGGGCCACCTCGCGTATGGTCGCCTTGCCAAGGCCATTGCGGGCTATCAGCGTTCCAGCGGTTTTGGCCAGCATATGACGTCGCTCGCTGTGATCAACTACTTTGGGCATGGCAGGCGTGGAGTCGACAGTGCAAAAAGAGTGGTCAGTTTAAGGATGCTTTTTAAATAAAACAACTGTTATATTATATCCATGCGAAACGAAAAGGCTTCGCAACTTCAAAACCCAACGGGAGCTTGCTATGAAACTTGGATTGGGCCTTGACTACGCCACCGCGCAGTTCACGATACCGGTGGCGCTGGTACAGGAGGCCGAGAAGCTGGGCTTCGACTCGGTCTGGAGCGCGGAAGCCTACGGTTCCGACGCGCTCTCACCACTGGCATACCTGGCTGCGGTGACAAGCCGCATTCGGCTGGGAACCTCACTGGTGCAGGTGTCTGCGCGCGCGCCTGCGGTGCTGGCCATGCACCTGGCAACTATCGACCAGCTTGCCGGTGGCAACCGCGTGATCGGCGGGCTGGGGCTCTCTGGCCCGCAGGTAGTAGAAGGCTGGCATGGACAAAGCTGGGCACAACCGCAGGCGCGATTGCGAGACACGGTTGAGATTGTCCGCAAGGTACTGGCGCGACAGGCTCCGGTAACACACGATGGAAAGGGCATATCGCTGCCCTACAACGGGCCGGACAGTACCGGCCTGGGCAAACCACTGAAATCCATTCTTCACGGCAACCCCGATATCCCCCTGTGGCTGGGAACCGGGGGCGAAGCCAACGTGGCGCTGACGGCAGAGATCGCCGACGGCTGGCTGCCCA
>CAYGOX010000154.1:0-8785 GCA_964351485.1 uncultured Halioglobus sp. | reverse complement strand
TCGGTCGAGCTGTGGGCCCCGACGAACGGCCGGCTGCGGCTCTCGGTCGCCACGCCCGGCGGCGCGCGGGTCGAGCGCGAGCTCGACCTCCTGGGCCCGCGCGTCGACGTCGACCTCGGAGCGTCGCGCGCGCGCTCCGTGCAGGTCCGCGTCGCCGGAGCGCCGCGCCGCGCGGGGAGCTCCCTGCTCCTTCACTCGCTCACAGACCGCGGGCGGACGGTCGCGCGCGCGCCGCTCGACGCCGAGGGTGCGTCGCCGCCGCTCGCCCTCCCGCCGGGCACGTACTTCTACCGCGTGGACGGCGGCCCGCGCGACGAGGTGGTCTGCGGGCTCACCTCCTGGCGCGCGGCGTTCGCGGGAGCGCGCCTGACCCTCGACTACGCGGGCTCGCGCCTCGAGCGACCCGCGCACGAAGCAGATCGGAGCAGCGGGGTCGTCGTCCAAGGGATCGGCGACCAGGACCTGCGGCGGACGGTGCCGGCTCCCCTGCGGAGCTTCACCTTCGCCTCCGGTCACGATGCCGACGCGACCCGCTCGGCGACGACCTGGCTCTGCCCCGACGACTGCGTGTTCGCTCCCCTTCCCGGGGAGTGAACAGGACACCCCACTTCCCGATACCCCGAGAGAGTGACTCGATGATCAGCAAGAAACGCTACGCGATGTTCATGACCTGCCTGCTCGCCATGTTCGCCGTGGACGTCATCGACATGTACTTCCTGACACTGCTCGGTGAGCAGGAACTGGCGGCCGCCGTGGGCTTTGCCGGAACGTTGGTATTTTTTGTGGTTTCGGTGAGTATCGGCCTCCAGATTGCCCTGGGCGCGCTGGTGGCGCGCGCCGAGGGCAGTGAGGACCGGGCGCTAGCCCGCCGCCAGTGCACCAGTTCGCTGGTATTCAACGGCGCTGTCTCGGTCGTCATCAGCGCACTGGCCTGGTGCAACCTGGAATACCTGCTGGTCCTGCTCGGGGCCACCGGCCAGACCCTGGACTACGCGGTGAGCTACTCCACTATCCTGATGCCCAGCATGCCCGTCCTGGTGCTGGGGATGAGTATGGCCGCGGGGGTCCGCGCCATCGGCGATGCGCGGCGTTCGATGTGGGCGACGTTGGTGGGCTCGCTCGTCAACGCGATCCTGGATCCATTGTTCATTTTCACGTTTGGCTGGGGCCTTGAGGGCGCTGCGCTGGCCTCGGTCATGGCGCGTGTCGTGGTACTGATTGTGGCGTTCCACGCGCTGCATGTGGTGCACCGCATGCCCTGCCGCCTGTCCTGGGCTGAGTTTGTCGGTGATATCCGGCCGATACTCACTATCGCCGGTCCCGCCGTGCTGACCAATCTCGCCACGCCGATCAGCAACGGCTTTGTGCTGCGCACCATGTCCCAGTTCGGAGACAGTGCGGTTGCCGGGGCGGCGATAGTGGGTCGCATCACACCGGTGGCGTTTTGCGCGATCTTCGCGCTGTCCAGTGCGGTTGGGCCAATCATCGGCCAGAACGCGGGGGCGGGGCGCTACGACCGCGTGCGCTCAACCCTGGGAAATGCCATTGGGTTCAACGTGGTCTACGTCCTGGTGATCTGGGTGGTGCTGTGGCTGCTGATTGACCCGCTGGTGCGCGCCTTTTCCGCCAGTGACCAGGCGGCTGAACTGATGATTTTCTATGCGCACTTCCTGGTTGGGACTTTCGTGTTCAACGGTTGCCTGTTCGTCTCCAACGCGAGCTTCAACAACCTGCACCACCCGCACTGGGCCACCGCCTTCAACTTCGGCCGGGCGCTGCTCGGCACGATTCCCGCCGTGTATTTCGGTGCGCTGTGGTTTGGTCCGCGCGGGGTCATGGCCGGTGAGGCCGTGGGCTCTATCGTGTTCGGGTCGCTGGCGCTGGTCGGTGCCTTCGCCCTGGTGCGGCGGCTCGACGGGCAGCGGCCGATCGCGCCCGGGCCGCTGTCCAGTCCCGAAGTAGCCGGCCTGGAAACGGGTCGTACGCCGCCGCTCTAGCGATTGATCACAGCTGCTCGAGGTAGGACTGGTGTTCCAGCAGCGTGATGCGCTTGCGGAACTCCTCGATTTCCTGCTCTTTGGTGAGGGTAAAGATTCGCTGCAGTTCCACTCCGAGACTGTTGCGGATGAAGTCCGACTCGCGGAACAGGCGCACCGCGTCGGGCATGTAAAGTGGAAGCGACGTGGTGGCCTGCGCGTAGCCATCGCCGGTAATGGGGTCGCCCGGCGAGATGTTCTGTTCGATACCGTCGAGCATGGCCGCCAGGATCACGGCGAACAGCAGGTACGGGTTGGCATCCGATCCAGCCACGCGATGCTCGAGCCGGCGTGAGGTGTGGTTGCCGGCGGGGACCCGCACCGCAACGGTGCGATTCTCGTAGCCCCAGCTCGGATAGGTCGGCGCATGGGCGCCGGGCCGAAACCGGCGGTAGCCGTTGTATGAGGGGGCGAAAATCGCCATCGAATCCGCCATGTTCATCAGGCAGCCGCCGATGGCATTGTGGAGCAGGGGTGAGCCGCGGTCAGTCCCGTCGTCGAATACGTTGACGCCCTGTTCGTCGAGGACGCTGCAATGCACGTGCAGGCCGTTGCCGGTTTCCTCTTCAAAGGGCTTCGGCATGAAACTGGCGATCAGGTCGTGCTTGAGCGCCACGCCCTTGATGAGGCGCTTCATCATCATGGTCTGCTTGGCGGCGAGCACCGGGTTGTCGACGTGCTGCAGGTTGACCTCGTACTGTGAGGGCGCCGATTCCTTGACCACCCCGTCGAAGGGCAGGTCCTGCAGTTCGCAGGCCAGCCGCAGGTCCTCCATCATGTCTCGGTGGTTGTTCAGTACATCCAGGCCGTAGGTGTTGCCTCCGACAGGGGAGCCTCCGACCGGCGTGGGGCAGGTATGTTGCGGGACGGAATCGTCCCAGCGCACCAGGCTGAACTCCAGCTCGGCCGCCACCACGGGGCGCCAGCCGGCATCGTGGAACCGGGCCAGGACCTGCTTGAGTACGTGGCGGGGATCGCCCAGGTAGGGTGTGCCGTCGGCGTTGAACATGGACAGCATGACCTGCCCGTGCGCACCACCGGCCGCCCAGGGCGTGGGGAGGAGCGAACCTTCCACCGGGCGGCAGATACCGTCGGCGTCGCCCGCGACAAACACCAGCTCTTCCACGTCGCGGCCCCAGATATCGAGGCTGAGTGCGGTCTTGGGGAGCTTGAGTTCGCCGTCGAAGATGGTGCCGAGTTTATGGCGCGGCACCCACTTGCCCCGCATGACCCCGTTGCAGTCGGGCAGCAGTGCTTCGATCGTCGTTATCTCGGGGTGAGCCCGCAGGAACCAGTCGGCTTCAAGCGACATGCATCCACCGTACTGTGGCTAGTAAGGGCGCACTATCGGCTCTTCGCTGCGCTCTCTCAATGCCCTAACTGGGGCAAGCAAACCGGCGCGCGGACCCCTCGCGCGAGGAATACGAAAAAGCCTGTAAATTAAGGGGTTTGCGCGCCTTTTCCAGAATGCGTCTGGGCGGTGTTCGGGCGCCTACCGCGGCGACATGTAAATGCTCAGCGGATCGCTTCCCGCGGCCTCGCCGATGCACGACATGGAGTTGAGGAAGAGCGAGAAAAGATCGGTCTGCGAACTGACATCGAGCTTGCGGTAGATGCTCTTGCGGTGGCGGCGAACGGTCTCCACCGCGATGGCCAGGCGCTCGGCGGATATGTCCGTACCGTAGCCGCGCAGCATCAGTTCCAGCACGTCTTTTTCCCGCGGGGACAGCAGCGAGGAGCCGAAGGTGCGGAACGCGAGGTCGATCTGGTGGTCGATGCCCGGCTGGATCAGGTTGGTCGCGGCGAAGTCGTTGTGCTCGGTGTGACTCTTGAGCAGCTCCGAGACCGGTTCGGCCAGGACATAGAGCGATTCGTACTCGGCATCGGAGAACGGCTCCCGGTCGGCCTTGCGCATCATGCTCAGGTTGATGACGTTGCCGGCCTGGAGCTTGGCCAGGTAGACCGCCTCGTCGCAGGTGCCCAGGTCGGTGTAGTAATCCCGGTAATAGGACGACTCGTGCAGCTTGCCCATCGTCACGCGCGAGAGTCGATAGATTTTCGCCCGCGGTTGGTGCAGCGAGGTCTGGTAGAACGGATCTTCGCGGTAGGGGCCATCGAGGTACTGGTCGATCTGCGCGTGTACCTCCGCTTCGGGAATTTCATGATATAACACGCGCGGCGGCAGATCCTTGTGGTACAGCCACACCTGGGGATAGTCGATCCTGACCTGGTTGTTGATGGCCGCGACGAGCGCCGGGAAGAAAGTGTCTGTGCCCAGACCGGCGATCGCCTTGGAGATATCCGCGTTCCACTTACTCAGTTGCGAAATGTCTGACATTCGTACTTAAGCTTCTTATTTGGCTGGTTTTTTTTACATAGTGGTCAGCTGGAAGCAGGTTGTCAAACCGAAGCTGCAATAAATCATACCGCCGGCGATTTCCGGTTCCCGTCACCCGGTTCACCTGCCTGTGTCAGGCGCGTTATACTTTTTCCGCAGTGTCCGGAGACAGAATGACCGTGCCCGAAAAAAACGGTGTTGACGCACCCTATAACGATACCGTGCCGATGGAGTTCACGCGGGCGTTGTTGATCCAGGCGCGCACGTACGACTGCGATGTGCCGAAAATCCTGGAAGCAGCCCGTTTCCCCTTCGATCCGCTGGAGCAGGATCCGCAGACCTACTTCGTGTCCCGCGAGCAGTACTCGCGACTGTGCCTGGAGTTGATCCGCCAGCTGGGCGATGAATCGGCGGGCGTCATGCCCGACGTGCAGACGCCGGTCGGCACCATGCGCATGATGGCGCTGAGCATGATCAACAGCAGCACGCTCGCTGCGGCGCTGCACCGCAGCATCGAGTTCAACCGGGTCTGCCGGGTGCGCCATGGTGCCAGTATCGAAAATCGCCTGGTGCTGGATGAGGCGCGCAAGGAGGCGACCCTGACCTACCTGTGCGAGGACGACCCGGCCGATGTCCAGCACAGCGTCCTGTGCAACCTGGGTATGTGGATGCGTTTCGGTGGCTGGCTGATCGGCCAGCACATTGACATCACCAGCGCCGCCTGCGCCGGGCCGTGCCCGGAGTTCACGGCGGGTATTCGGCACTTTTTCCCCTGCCCGGTGGACTACGATCAGCCCGTGAACGCGGTGACCTTCAGTTCGCGCCACCTCGACGCCGAACTGGTGCGCGACGAGGCCGACCTCGAGGAGTTCCTGAAGCTCGCGCCTTATTACGTGGTGATCGAGCCCGCCGCCGCCACGCGCAGCGTCACACACCGCATCCGCGAAATCATCGGCGATGACTTTCGCCATGAACTGCCCAGCTTCGAGGACCTGACCGGGCTGCTGAACATGTCCGCCAGGACGCTGCGGCGGCGGCTGGAGAAGGAGGGGATGTCGTACCAGCGGATCAAGGACAACGCGCGGCGCGACGCGGCGATCACCATGCTCAGCCGTGACGGGATGACCGTGAGTGAAGTCGCCGAAATGGTGGGTTTTTCCGATCCGAGCGCGTTTCACCGCTCGTTCAAGAAATGGACGGGGCAGTCGCCCGGCTCCTATCGCTAGTATTTATCTGACCAGTCCAGCGGCCCGGTGCGCCAGCGGTTGAGCCACGCCCGGTAGACCTTGTTGCTGTAGGTGCGTCGCCCGACGCTGCCGTTGTAGCGCGCCAGGCCCTTGTGCAGATCGCCTTTTTCCCGTGCCAGGTAAAACTGCAGAATCCGGCAGCCGTATTCCAGGTTGGTCGCGATCTTGGTGAGGTTGTCTTCCGGGCGACCGATTTCGTCCTTCCAGAAGGGCATCACCTGCATCATGCCCTGCGCGCCGACACGCGATATCGCGAAGCGGTCGAAATGACTCTCGACCTCGATCACCGAGAGCACGAGCTCGGGTGGTAGCTCGGCGCGTGTGGCGGCAGCGTGAATCTGGCGCAGGAGGTCGAGGCGGTGGGCGGGATCCTGGACAAACCGGCTCAGGCGCGCCGACATATCGACCAGCCAGACCTCGGCGTCGTAGCGATCCTCAAAACTGTCGGCATCGGCGATGGTGCTTTCGAGGAAGTCGCGCAGGGCTGCGCGTTCTTCGGGATCCTGAGGCTGGGCGAGAGTCGGTCCGGGTGAAAACCACAGCAAGGCGCAGAGCAGGGCGCCGGCCAGCGTGTGCCAGTGCCGGGTTGCGTGCAAACAGCCGCTACCGCTCCTTGTGCCCCTCATGTCTCCCCTGTTGTCAGGCCCCCAGTTTCGCGCGCAGGAACCCGACTGTCTCGTCCCGTGGAACCAGTTGTGAGTCGTCGTCGCTGCGACCCTTGTACTCGACGTTCCCCTGTTCCAGTGCGCGATCGCCGATCACGATGCGGTGGGGGATGCCGATCAGCTCCATGTCAGCGAATTTTACACCGGGACGCTCGTTGCGGTCATCCATGAGCACATCTACCCCGGCGGCTTTCAATTCGTCGTACAGCGCGTTGGCGCACTGCGCGACCGCCTCGGATTTCTGCATATTCAGCGGCACGATCGCGAGCTGGAAGGGCGCCATCTGCTGCGGCCAGATGATGCCGCTGTCGTCGTGGTTCTGTTCGATGGCTGCGGCGACGATCCGCGTGACGCCAATGCCGTAGCAACCCATGGTCATGGTGATGTTCTTGCCGTTTTCATCCAGCACCTGGGCTTTCATCGCCTCGCTGTACTTGGTGCCGAGCTGGAAGATGTGTCCCACTTCGATACCGCGCTTGATCTGCAGGGTGCCCTGGCCGTCGGGGCTGGGATCGCCAGCCTGCACTTCGCGAATGTCTGCGATTTCCCCCGGTGCACAGTCGCGCTCCCAGTTGACGCCGGTGTAGTGGAAGCCGTCATCGTTGGCGCCGCAGCAGAAGTCGGTCAGATGGGCGGCGCTGCGATCGACGATGACCGTCAGGTTGAGGCCGACCGGGCCGATGGAGCCCGGCGCGGCGCCGCAGGCGGCGACAATCGCCGCCTCGTCGGCCAGGGTCAGCGGTGCGGCGACCTGCGCCAGTTTTTCCGCCTTGATGGTGTTGAGCTGGTGATCGCCGCGCACGACCAGGGCGACCAGCGCGTTTTCTTCGGCGCCCTGTACTACCAGCGTTTTAACGGTGCGCGACGGCTCCAGTGACAACAGCTGGCTGACTTCCTCGATGCTGCAGGCGCCCGGGGTGGCGACTTTTTCCATGTCCTGTGACGGTGCAGGCCGTTCGCCGGACGGCGCCACTGCCTCGGCCATTTCAACATTGGCCGCGTAGTCGCTGCCATCGCTGAAGGCGATCGCGTCCTCGCCCGAGCTGGCGAGCACGTGAAATTCGTGAGAAGCGCTGCCGCCGATGCTGCCCGTGTCGGCAATCACCGGGCGAAACGCCAGCCCGAGGCGGGTAAATATTGTTGTGTACGCCTTGAACATGGCGTCGTAGGTCTCTTCCAGCGAGCCCTGGTCGACGTGGAACGAGTACGCGTCCTTCATCAGGAACTCGCGCGAGCGCATGATGCCGAAGCGCGGGCGGATCTCGTCGCGCACCTTGGTTTGTATCTGGTAGAGATTAAGAGGCAGCTGCTTATAACTTTTGATTTCATCGCGAACCAGCGCGGTGACCACTTCCTCGTGGGTCGGGCCCAGGCAGAAATCGCGTTCGTGCCTGTCCTGAATGCGTAAAAGCTCCGGGCCATACTGTTCCCAGCGCCCCGACTCCTGCCACAGCTCGGCCGGTTGCACCACCGGCATGCACACTTCCTGGGCACCTGCGGCATCCATTTCCTCGCGCACGATGGTTTCAACCTTGCGCAGCACGCGCAGGCCCAGCGGCAACCAGGTATAGAGTCCCGCTGCGAGTTTGCGGATAAGACCGGCGCGCAGCATGAGTTGGTGGCTGATGACTTCGGCGTCCGCAGGTGTCTCTTTCTGGGTCGCGATCAGGAATTGGCTTGTGCGCATCGTTAGTCCGTAAAAAATCAGGCTGAAACAGGGCGCCTAGTTTACGTCTGAACCGATTGGCGGTACAGCGCGGGCGGTGATCGCGTCGGGTCGAAAGGCGTGCGTGTGTTACGTGGGCTTTACAGTCTGCGTTTCTGCGCACCGCAAAACGCTCTGACTCTGAAAAAATAGGGATTTTTTCACCCCTGCAGGACAAAAACACTTGTTTTGCAGGCTGGCATGTTTTATACATGCGCCTGTGCTTTGTGGCACCGACGTTTTCAAGCTTTTTTAGAAGGTTGGCAGCCCAAGACATTGCGAGTTAAACATTAATTTTTTTAGGGAAGGTTTCAAAAACATGGCAACTAAAAAAGCAGCGAAGAAAAAGGCACCGGCCAAGAAGAAGGTAGCTAAAAAAGCACCCGCTCGTCGGAAAGTCGCCAAGAAGGCACCGGCCAAGAAGGCAGCTCCGGCCATCAAGACCAAGATGACCAAGAGCCAGATTGTGGCCAGCCTCTCTGACAGCACCGAGCTGAGCAAGAAGGAAGTCAACGCGGTCCTGGACGGTCTGGCCGAACTGATGGAGCGCAGCATCAAGCCGCGTTCTGCCGGTGAGTTCACCCTGCCGGGTATCATGAAAGTCACCACTGTGAAGAAGCCCGCTCGCAAGGCGCGCAAGGGCATCAACCCCTTCACTGGTGAAGAGACTATGTTCAAGGCCAAGCCGGCGAGCATCGCTGTCAAAGTCCGTCCGCTGAAGAAGCTGAAGGAATTCGCTGCGGGCTAAACGCCTTCCGTCACCGGCCCGCCTCACTGGCGGGCCGGTCGATTCC
>CAYGOX010000153.1:0-8886 GCA_964351485.1 uncultured Halioglobus sp. | reverse complement strand
GTGCAGGACTATACAGTGCTTGAGTCGCTCTGACAGGTAGCGACAGCGCTCGTAGGATTTCTCGATGATCTTTACCTGCAGTCGATCCTCGATATTCTGCGCAAGTGTTGCGCCGATATTGCCGCCGCCGGCGATCATGACGCGCTTGTAGGGCTTGTCGACTTTGCGCAGCTCCGACATCACCGCCTTGATGTTGCGCTTGGCGGCAATAAAGAAGACTTCATCGTCGACTTCGACCACCGTCGTGCCCTCGGGGATGATCGGCCGGTCGCGGCGGAAAATGGCGGCGACGCGTGTATCGACGTTCGGCATGTGCTTGCGAATGTCCGCCAGTTCGTGACCGACAATCGGGCCATCGTGATAGGCGCGAACGGCGACCAGTTGCCCCTTGCCGTCGGCAAAATCCAGCACCTGCAGTGCGCCCGGGTTGGCGATGAGGCGCTCGATGTTCTCGGTGACCAGCTGCTCAGGCCCGATAATGACGTCGACCGGGATGTGGTCGCGGGTGAAAAGCTGCTCGGAGTGGGCCAGGTAGTTGGGTGCGCGAACGCGCGAGATCTTGGTCGGCGTGTTGAACAGGGTGTGTGCCACCTGGCACGCCATCATGTTGATTTCATCGCTGCTGGTTACCGCGATCAGCATGTCGGCATCTTCGGCGCCGGCCCGGAACAGGATGTTTGGATGAGAGGCTTCGCCGGCAACAGTGCCGATATCCAGGTTGTCCTGCAGTGTGCGAAGTTTCTCGCCGTCGGTATCGACGACCGTGATGTCGTTCTGTTCGTTGGCCAGGTGCTCGGCGAGGGTTCCGCCCACCTGGCCAGCCCCGAGAATAATGATCTTCATGGCTCAACGAGCTCTTGTGCGGTTTGCGGGCGCGGATTCAGTGCACATTAATGAAAGCACCCGTTGAATGTAAGTGTTGTTGCGGCGTAATTGTGCACAACTCTCAGGTCCGGCGGATGAGGCGGGCGTAGAACAGGCCATCGCCGCCGTCCCGGTCCGGGATGAGCTGGAGCCCGCCGTCGCGCGCGACCCCCCCGTAACCGTCCAGCGGTACCGGTTCGGCCTCGGGCGCCTGCGCGCAAAACTGCGCGATCACCTGCTGGTTCTCCTCCTTGAAGATGGAGCAGGTGGCGTACAGCAGCGTGCCCCCGGCCGCCAGCAGAGGCCAGCAGGCCTGGAGTATTTGCAGCTGGAGCTGTGCGAAGGATGCGATGTCGGAGGGCCGGCGCAATACCTTGATGTCCGGGTGGCGCCGGATGACACCGCTGGCGGAGCAGGGTGCGTCGATGAGAATACGATCGAATGTTTCACCGGATAATGCCTGGGCTGCCTCGGTGGCATCGAGCGCGCGCAGCGTTGCCGTCAGACCGAGTCGGTCGAGATTTTCGCCCACCCTGGCCAGCCGTGAGGCATCGATATCCAGGGCGGTCAGACTCTCCAGCTGCGGCGTGCGCTCGAGAATGTGACAGGTTTTTCCGCCCGGGGCGGCGCAGGCGTCGAGGACGCGCTCCCCCGGCTGGGCGTCGAGCAGGTGAGCCGCGAGTTGCGCCGATTCGTCCTGCACGCTGACATCGCCCTGGACGAACCCGGGCAGCGCCTCGACATCCACCGGTTGGGCCAGGGTGATGGCCTCGTCTGCTCGCAGACCGGCCCTGGCCTCAATCCCCGCCTCTGCCAGGCGCTCCAGGTACGCCGCGCGATCCATCCGGGATCGGTTGACGCGCAGGGTCATCGGCGGTGGCGCGTTGTTGGTGTCGATAATCTGCTGTGCGTGTTCCGGCCACTGCTTGCGAATCTTGCCGTATAGCCAGTCCGGGTGTGATGCCGCTGCGGGTGCGTCCAGTGCCGCAACCAGCGTGTCCTGTTCGCGCTGGAAGCGGCGCAATACCGCGTTGACCAGTCCCGTTGCCCAGCGTTTGTTCAGGGTGGCGGCCGCGTCCACGGTGCTGGCGACCGCGGCGTGATCGGGAATGCGCAGTGACAGCAGCTGGTGGAGACCGATCATCAGCAGCGCCTGTACGTCGGCGTCCTTGCGCCGCAGTGGCCGGTCCAGCAATTCCTTGAGCAGCGCCTCCAGTTTCGGTGCCTCGCGCAGCGTGCCGTAACACAGTTGCTGCAGCAGCCCCCGGTCCTGTGCAGCCACGCGGCAGAGGGCCGGTTCCAGGGCGTGGTTGAGAGACTTCCCGCCGAGGACACCGGCCACGGCCTGCGCGGCCAGTGCGCGGGTATCGACCGTCATTGTGGCTCGGCGGTATCGGGCAGGGTAAAACGCGCGCCCGGTGCGAATAGCGATCTGCGCGAGCGCAGGAGGTCGGCGGCGTCCAGCTGCTTGCCGCCGGCGAGCTGGAGGCGCTCGATGAGCAGGCCGCCTTCGCCACAGGCCACCAGGATGCCGTGCTCGTCGGCGCGCACAATCGTCCCGGGTGTTTCCGGGGTGCCGGGCAGCGCCTGCGGTGTCGCCTGCCAGATGCGGACCCGTTCGGTATCGAGGTGGCTGAAGCAGACCGGGAAGGGGTTGAAAGCGCGTACCCGGGCGTCCAGCTGTGCAGCGGGCAGTGTCCAGTCCAGCGCAGCCTCGGCCTTGCTGATCTTGCTGGCGTAGGTGACGCCCTCGTCGGGCTGCGGCCGGCGCCGGGCCTGGTAAGCCTCGAGGTCGTCCAGCACGCGCAGCAGCAGGTCGGGGCCGGAGTCGGCCAGGGTGTCGTGGAGGCTCGCCGCCGTGGTGGTCGGGGTGATGGGACACTCTTCGATGGCCAGGATATCGCCGGTATCGAGGCCCTCGTCCATCTGCATGATGGTGACTCCGCTGGCGGCATCACCGGCCTCGATCGCCCGCGCAATCGGCGCCGCACCGCGCCAGCGCGGCAGTACCGACGCATGGACATTGAGGCAGCCCAGACGGGGCGCCGCCAGGACCGCGGCGGGCAGGATCAGGCCGTAGGCCACCACCACCAGAACGTCGGCTTCCAGCGCAGCCAGCTCTGCCTGTGCTTCTGAATCCTTGAGCGAAACCGGCTGGAACACCGGCAGGCCGGCCTCCTGCGCCAGGGTTTTGACCGCCGAAGGCTGGAGCTTCTTGCCGCGCCCCGCGGGCCGGTCAGGCTGGGTATATGCGCCAATAAGTTGGTGCTTACTCTCAATGAGGGCCTTTAAGTGAAAGGCAGCAAAGTCTGGCGTGCCCGCAAACAGCAGGCGAAGCGGCGCACTGCTCATGCGCTGGCGGCGCGGAGACGCTGCTCTTTTTCCAGCTTCTTGCGAATACGTTGGCGCTTCAGGGAGGACAGGTAGTCGACGAACAGCTTGCCGTCGAGATGGTCGACTTCGTGTTGCAGGCAGGTGGCCAGCAAGCCTTCCAGGTCGCGGGTAAACGACTGGCCCTCGCGGTCCATCGCGGTGACGCGGATCCGGCCCGGGCGCGAGACGGTCTCATAAAACCCCGGCACCGAGAGGCAACCCTCGTCGTAGTCGGTCAGTGCCTCGTCCAGCACCGTGATCTCGGGGTTTATGAACACCAGCGGTTCGCTCTTGTCGTCCGAAACGTCGATAACGATGATCCGCTCGTGCACGTTCACCTGCGTCGCCGCCAGTCCGATCCCGGGGGCGTCATACATCGTTTCGAACATGTCGGCGACGAGCGCGCGGGTGGCGTCGGTAACGTGCTCGACCGGGGCTGCGGTGGTGCGCAGCCGGGGGTCGGGAAATTCCAGAATCTGCAGTAATGCCATGATGTAAAGGCCCGAAATACGGCCAGAATTGCCTGCGTGAATTAATAACATTTGGGGTTGCCACCATGCAGTCCCGGCAGCAAACTGTCACCAGTATAACGCCTGTGAATAAGGGGTGCCTAGCATCATCACGCCCGGGTTGGCCGACATCGGCCCACCCCCGGCGGGGTCGACGCTTCGCGGTTACAGGCGCAGTAAAAAAATTGGCAGATACATAAGAAGCCATACAGGGACGCACACGATGAAGACACGGTCACTCTCGGTTTGTTTGCTGGTGCTGTCGCTGCTGTTCGGGGGTATCGTGCAAGCGGCCGTCGAACTCAACGGCAACGTGCCCGAAACGTACACCGTCAAAAAAGGCGACACGCTCTGGGGTATCTCCGGCATGTACCTCGTCGAGCCCTGGCGCTGGCCGGAGTTGTGGGACGTCAACCCACAGATCGACAACCCACACCTGATTTACCCCGGCGATGAGCTGTACCTGGTCTGGGTCGATGGCCAGCCACGCCTGCGTCTGCGCCGCGGCCGCAACGTCAAACTGTCGCCGAATATGCGTGTAAACCCGCTCGACCTGGCCATCCCGGTCATCCCTCTCGACCAGATCGGCCCTTGGCTGCTGCGGCATCGCATTATGGGGGCGGGCGAAATCAATCACTCTGCCTACGTGGTTGCGGGTGACCAGGAACACCTGATCAGCGGTCCCGGCGACCGCGTGTTCGGGCGCGGCGTGTTCCCGGACGATGAGCGTTCCTACGGCATCTACCGGGCGGGCGAAACTTACTACGACCCCCTGACCAATGAGCTGCTGGGCTACCAGGCGCAGGACATTGGTAACGCGCGCATGCTGACCAGCAACAAGAACGATGTGGTCGAACTGGAAGTCACCCGGGTCGCTGAGGAAGTGCGCCTGGCCGACCGCCTCCTGCCGATGGAAGAGCGCATACTCGATGCGACGTTCCACCCCCGGCCTCCAGCGGTCGACCTTGAAGATGCCTTCATGATCTCTGTGCACGGCGGCGTGACCCAGATCGGTGAGATGAGCATCGTGGTCATCAATAAAGGTACTCGTGAAGGGTTGGCCATTGGTGATGTGGTCGCCGTATATCAATCCGGTATATTTGTGTACGACAAGGTCGCCCAGGAAAACGTGTTGCTGCCCGATACCCGCGCTGGACTGGCGCTGGTCTTCGAGACCTATGAAAAAGCCAGCTACGCGATCATCCTGAAGGCCAGCCGGCCCCTGAAGGTCATGGACAAGGTCAAGAACCCCTGACGGAATGACAGGCGGGATGACCACGGCATGAATCAAGGCATGAAGGGAGCCTGCTGAACCACCCACTTTTCGCCATTACGTCAAGGACGATGTATGGAGAACCCCACCCGGGCCGCTGCGCAGGCAGCGGTCGACGATACCGTGATCGCTCGCGATCACGACTGTTTTCCTCCCCTGCTCCGTGAAATCCACGACCCCCCGGATCGACTGTATGTTCGCGGTGATCCGCGTGCGCTCCTGCGGCCGCAACTGGCGATTGTCGGGAGCCGGCGCGCCAGTCTCACGGCGCTGAAGCTGACCGAGCTGCTGGCCCGCCAGCTGGCGCGGGCGGGTTTTTCCATTTGTTCCGGTCTCGCGCTGGGTATCGATGGCGCCGCGCATCGCGGCGCGCTCGAAGCCGGCGGGATAACCGTCGCGGTGACGGGTACCGGCGTGGACCGGATCTACCCGCCGCAGCATCGCGAGCTGGGGAAATCCGTGACAAGGTCAGGCTGTATGGTGAGCGAGCTGCCGCCGGGAAGCCCACCGCGGGCGCACCACTTCCCGCGGCGGAATCGCCTGATCAGCGGCATGTGTGTGGGGGTGATGGTCGTGGAAGCGGCGCAGCGTAGCGGCTCGCTGATTACCGCGCGGCTGGCCATGGAGCAGGGCCGCGAGGTCTTTGCCCTGCCCTGGTCGTTACTCCATGCCGGGGGCCAGGGCTGTCTTGAGTTGATTCGCGACGGGGCGCGGATGGTCTTGTCCATCGAGGACGTGCTCGGTGAGGTGGCGCCCCTGGCGGAGCTGACACCGGCGCTGAATGATGAGCAGGATGTGGCCGTCGAATCACCGGCAGAGGAGCTGTCTTCTCGGGAGGAAAAGTTGCTCGCGCTGATCGGTGACGAGCCCTGCTCGCTCGATGACCTTGCGGCCGCCAGCGGCTGGTCGGCCCAGGAGCTGAGCAGCCGGTTGTCCGCACTGGAGATAGCGGGCCTGATAGTTCGCGAGGGTGGACGGTACCTGCCGGCGTGACGGGGTTGTCAGGGCAGGTCCGCCTGCTAACATGCGCCGCAGCCCAGCTCCGGAGCAAACCCATGCCACAGTCACCCTCCTCCATCCACCTCACCGGCGCGGTGCGCGCACTGCACAGTGGCGGTGTGATCGCGTGCCCGACCGAAGCGGTCTGGGGCCTGAGCTGTGACCCCTTTGATGCCGAAGCAGTAGAGCATCTGCTGGCGATGAAACGCCGGCCGCAATCCAAGGGGCTGATCCTCGTGGCAGCCGACCAGGCCCAGCTGGACTTCCTGCTGCACGATGTCACACCGGCCCAGCGGGATTCCCTGGCGGCCAGCTGGCCGGGCCCCGCGACCTGGGTAGTCCCGCACAAGGGGCGGGTGCCTGAATGGGTAAGCGGAGACTTTTCGACAGTTGCAGTGAGAGTAAGCGCTCACCCGGTTGTTGCGGCTCTCTGTGCCAGGTGGGGCGGACCACTGGTGTCGACCTCGGCGAACCACACGGGCGCCAGGCCGGCGCTATTCGCTTTTCAGGTGCATCGCTACTTTGGGCAGGATCTCGGTTTCCTGCTCCCCGGCGCGCTGGGAGACTCGGCCACCCCGACGCGAATCACCGATCTGGCCAGCGGTCGCGTCATCCGCGCCTAGCGCGAGTCGATGCCGGCCACAATCTACACGCGGACTAGGGCTGTGCGTATAATGCGCCGCCAGTGGTTTATGGGAGGGACAGACCATGCAGGTTGAACAGGTAAAAGAATACCTATTGCAGTTGCAGGACAACATCTGCGATGCACTGGCGGCAGAGGATGGCAAGGAAACATTTATTGTCGACGAGTGGACCCGTGAACAGGGCGGTGGCGGTCGTTCGCGCGTCCTGGCCGATGGTGCGGTTTTCGAAAAAGCCGGCGTCAACTTCTCCCACGTGTATGGCGACAACCTGCCGCCGAGCGCCTCTGCCTCACGCCCCGAACTGGCCGGACGCAGCTTCCAGGCCCTGGGGGTGTCCCTGGTCATCCACCCGCTCAACCCGTACGTGCCGACCTCCCATGCCAACGTCCGGTTGTTCGTCGCAGAAAAACCGGGCGAAGAGCCGATCTGGTGGTTTGGTGGCGGCTATGACCTGACCCCCTACTACGGCCGCGTGGAGGATTGTGTCAGCTGGCACCGGGTGGCCGAGGAGGCCTGTGCACCCTTTGGCGAATCGGTGTACCCCCGTTTCAAGACGTGGTGTGACGATTACTTTTACCTGGCCCATCGCGATGAACCCCGCGGGGTGGGCGGTCTCTTTTTTGACGACCTGAACGAGTGGGACTTTGAGACAAGTTTCGCCTTCCTGCGCGCGGTCGGCGATTCCTACGTCCCGGCCTACCTGCCGGTCGTGCAGCGCAACCGCGACACACCCTACGGTGAACGCGAACGGCAGTGGCAGCTGTACCGCCGTGGCCGCTACGTGGAATTCAACCTGGTGTTCGACCGCGGCACACTGTTTGGTTTGCAGTCCGGTGGACGCACGGAGGCCATCCTGATGTCGCTGCCTCCGCTGGTGCGCTGGGAATACGACTACTCGCCCGAGCCCGGATCGGAAGAGGCGAAGCTACTCGACTACTATCTTCAGGCCAGGGATTGGCTGGGAGAGGCGCAGGCCAACGGGTAGTCCGATGCCAGGCAGCAATCGCTACGCGGTGTTTGGCAACCCGATCAAGCAGAGCAAGTCGCCCGCCATTCATACCCTGTTTGCCGCCCAGACCGGGCAGGACATGCAGTATCGAGCCGTGCGTGTCGAACTGGACGGGTTTGAGCAGGCCGCCCGGCGGTTTTTCGACGGCGATGGCGCGGGCCTCAACATCACTATTCCGTTCAAAACCGACGCGTACGAGTTTGCCGATACGCTGAGCAAGCGCGCCACACGGGCCGGGGCGGTCAATACGCTGACGCAGCAGGACGATGGTGGAATCACCGGCGACAACACGGATGGCGTGGGACTGGTCAGGGACATGGTGGTGAACCTGGGGTGGGCGATCCAGGGCAAGCGCATTCTCGTCGTCGGCGCTGGCGGTGCGGTGCGCGGCGTGCTCGACCCCTTGCTGCGGGAACACCCCGCCCAGTTGCTGATCGTGAATCGCACGGCCGCCCGCGCAGAGTCGCTCGCGGAGCAGTTCGGCGACATGGGTACTTTGCGCGGCGGCGGTTTCGAGCTTATCGGCGAGCGCCAGTTCGACCTGGTGATCAATGCGACAAGTACTGGCCTGTCCGGCGAGCTGCCGACGCTGCCCAGTTCGCTGCTCACTGAAAAAAGCTGCTGCTACGACATGGTCTACGGCGCGCAGCCCACACCGTTCATGCGCTGGTCGGCGCATCACGCGGCCTGGGCGGTTGCCGACGGGCTGGTGATGCTGGTCGAGCAGGCGGCTGAGTCGTTTTTTATCTGGCGCGGCGTTCGGCCGGAAACGCGGCCGGTCATTCACCAGGTGCGCGAGACGCTGGACGCGGCCTAGGGCGCCAGTTGCGCCAGGTGACGATCTTTGAGTTTTACGTAGTTATTCGCGCTGTAGACAAAGTAATCCATTTCTTTGGGCGTTAGCGCCCGCATTTCCCTCGCCGGGCTGCCGCCGTAGAGAAACCCGCTCGCCAGGCGCTTGCCCGGTGTGACCAGGGCGCCGGCGGCGATGACCACGTCGTCCTCGATCACCGCGCCGTCCATGACGATAGCCCCCATACCGACCAGGACGCGATTGCCGATGGTCGCGCCGTGCAGGATCGCGCCATGCCCTACCGTGACATCCTCACCCACGTGCAGGGGCCAGCCGTCGGGGTTGTACGGCCCGGCGTGGGTGATGTGGAGTACGCTGCCGTCCTGGATGCTGGTGCGGGCGCCGACGGTAATCGAGTGCAT
>CAYGOX010000152.1:1464-8890 GCA_964351485.1 uncultured Halioglobus sp. | reverse complement strand
ACCAGCAGCGCATCATGGCGGCGCTGGTGCGCGACTACGGGCACGACCTGAAACTCAGTTTTCGCGGCGTGATAGCGCGCGTGCCGGCATCGGGTATCCGACCCTCGGACATCGCCGCGCAGCTCGGCATGCAGAAACAGAATGCCGGCCGGCTGCTCAAGGCGGTCGAGGCCGCGGGCTACATCGCCTACCGCCCTGACCCCGACGATGGCCGGGCCCGCCTGGTGTTCTTGAGTGAGCGCGGGCAGCAGTTGCTGCGCGATGGCGCGGCTGTCGTCAGTGCGGTGGATGCGGACTTGCGCCAGATTCTGGGCCGGCAGGCCTTCGAGGATGTGTGCAGCCAGTTGGCCGCGGTGGTCGATGCCATCGAGGCCTCGGTGCTGCCGGTTGATCGCGCACCGCGCGGCGCGCTGGTGGGCGATCTCATCACGCTGTCGGCCCACCTGTCGCGGCGCAACTACCATTACCTGAAACAGCGCGGCCACGGTAACTTCAAGGCCTCTTTTCGCCACGTGATGATGCATGTCGGCAAGCCGGACTGTCGTATCAGCACGATTGCGCGCGACTGCCAGGTGTCCAGGCAGGCCATTGCCCGGGTGACGGCGGAGATGGCCGCACTGGGATACGTGGCGCTCGCCCCGGACCCGGGCGATGGTCGTCGCAAGGTGATCGAGCTGACATCCGCCGGCACGGCGCTGGTGAATGACACCCTGGCCGCGGCCGGCAGCGTGATCGACGAGCTGGTTGCGGCGGTCGGGGCGCCGGGCGTGGCTGCGCTGGAGGTGGCCCTGGGCGCGCTGGCTGTTGCTATGGGCAACGGGCAGGTCGGGACGGCGGCGAACACTGGCAGTGTAACGGGGCTGCCGACGCAGGTTGCCGAGGCACTGGCGCAGGCGCTGATCGACGCCGATGCCAGTGCACCCGATGCAGCCAGTCGCCTGCTCGAACCAACGCCGGGCAGCAGCGGGCACTACCGGTTGCGCGAACCCGTGCTCGCCTACCTGGCCGGCGCCGTTTTTTCCATTGACTAACACGACACACACTGACGCAATACACCACAAGGAGGAGTGCAGACGATGAACCCCATGATCGAGGAGCGCCTGTTTATCAACGGCGAGCTGCGCGCGGCCAGCGGGCAAAAAACCTACGACAACTTCAACCCGGCGACCGAGGAAAAAATTGGCGTGGTAGCCGACGCCTCGGCGCAGGACATGGATGCGGCGATCGAGGCCGCGCGCACGGCCTTCGATGAGTCCGACTGGACGGCCGATCCGCACTTTCGCGCCCGTTGCCTGCGCCAGTTGCACGATGCACTGAAAAAACACGCCGATGAGATCCGTCCAATGCTGACGATGGAAAACGGCGCCACCGAGGACACCCTCCAGCTGGCGATGTTCGATACCTCGCTGCCGTGCCTGACCTATTGCGCACACCTGGCCGAGACCTACGACTGGGAGACGGACCTGGGCACCGGGGAAGAGTGGGGTATGCCGTCCAGGCGCACGCTGATTCGCGAGCCGGGCGGCGTCGCGGCCTGTATCACGCCGTGGAATGTGCCGATGCAGGTCAACCTGGCCAAGGTGGCCCCGGCGCTGGCGGCCGGCTGTACCGTCATCCTCAAGCCGGCGCCGGACACGCCCTGGGCCGCCACGCTGCTCGGGCGCCTGGTGGCTGAGGAAACCGATATTCCCGCGGGCGTGTTCAACGTGGTGACGACCTCGGACAACACGGTAGCGCAGCGACTGTCCGAGGATCCGCGCGTCGATATCGTCAGCTTTACCGGCTCGACCCAGACCGGTCGCCTGCTGATGGCCAGCGCCGCTTCGACCATCAAGCGCGTCTTCCTGGAACTGGGTGGCAAGTCCGCGCATATCATCTGCGATGATGCCGATCTCGATACGGCCTGTTTCGTTTCCGCCTGGTCCGGCACGATCCAGGCCGGACAGGGTTGCGCGATCAACACGCGCCTGCTGGTCCAGCGTTCGGTCTACGACGAGGTCGTGGAAAAACTCAAGAGCGCAATGGCGAGCCTGACCTACGGCGATCCGCCCGACCCGGGCAACCACATGGGGCCGCAGATCAACGCTGCCCAGCACGCGAAAATCCTGCAGCTGATCGAGCAGGGCAAGGCCGAGGGTGCGCGCCTGGTCACCGGCGGTCGCCGCCCGCCCCACCTCGAAAAGGGCTACTTCATCGAGCCGACCCTGTTCGCCGATGTCGATCCGGATTCGACAATCGCGCAGGAAGAAATTTTCGGTCCGGTCCTGTGTGTCATCCCGTTCGACACCGATGACGAGGCCGTGGCGATTGCCAACAATTCGATCTACGGCTTGTCCGGGCAGGTGTCCAGTCGCAACGTCGAGCGCGCGCGTGCGATCGCGCGACGGGTGCGCACCGGCACGATCAACGTGAACGACGGTGTGTTCTACAATCCGTCGGCGCCTTTCGGCGGATACAAGCAAAGTGGTAACGGCCGCGAGATGGGCGTGCTGGGTCTGGAGGAGTACACCGAGGTCAAACTCATGGCGGAGGATGCGTGAGCGAACCCGCCGCAGCGGAACACGCGCTCTATCCCGTCGTTCAACTGATCGAGGAGGAGTTCGCGGCCTTCGGCGCCGAGCGCCCGCCGAGACGGTCCTTTGAAACGCTGGATGCGTTTTCGGCGTGGTTTCTCGACAGTGTCGTGCGCCTGGAAAAGCTCGTGGCGCAGCACGCGCAGCGCCCGCCGCTCTCGCACGAGGCGATGGAGATCCTGTGCCGCGCGACGATGACGGCGACGACACTGGGCGAGGCGATCCGCCTGGTGGAAAATTTTTCCACCATGCTGCACCCGCTGGCCGGGGCGCTGGAGCTGGAGCGCGACGGTGAGGCGGTGCGGTTCAATCACGATTCGCTGCGCGATGAACACACCCGCGGCACCAACCTGCTCGACGTCATCGGGCTGTTTTCCTTCAAGCAGCTGTTCCAGTGGTTGACCGGTGGCGCGGCGGTGCCGCTGCGGGTCTGTATCGGGCCGACGCAGCGCGACGATGTGTTGCCGTTCCTGTGTCTGTTCAACACCCCGGTCCTGACCGGTGGCGCCTGTAACTACCTGGAATACGATGCCGCGGCGCTGGCGTTGCCTGTCACTGCCGATCTTGCCAGCTTCGAGGCGTTCTTCGAGTATTTCCCCTGCGGTTTTTTCCAGTCGACGTTTGAGTCCACGCACCAGCTGGTATCGGCGGCGATCACCGCCGCGCTGCAGCGCGGACAGCCCGTGCCCGGGCTGGAAGAAACCGCGGCCTCGCTGGGATTTGCACCCTCCACCTTTCGCCGTATCCTGGCCGGGGAGGGGCACTCGTTCCGCGCTCTGCGCGAAGACTGCCTGCGCCAGGCCGCCGAGGAGGCACTGGCCGGCTCCGAGGTGTCTATCGCCGAACTGGCTGACCGGCTCGGCTACAGCAGCGCCGACAGTTTCCGCAACGCGTTCTATCGTTGGACGCAGGAGTCACCCTCGGCCTTCAAGGCCCGCCACAGCGCATAGTTTTTTCTCTGCCCTTGATCAAGTGAGCAGTTTGATGCGGGTCGCTTAGCACTTCGTTATGTCCGGGGGCGTACCGCCTGGGCTATGCTTGGCCCCATCAGTTACCTCACTCAGGGCGGGAGACAGGCATGAACGAGGCGGTTAGCGAAACAGTCGACGTGGTTATCATCGGCGCGGGATTTTCAGGGCTGTACGCCCTTCACCGGCTGCGCGACCACAAGGTGGTGTGTTTCGAGGCCGGCGAAGGCGTCGGGGGTACGTGGTACTGGAACCGCTACCCCGGTGCGCGCGTTGATATCGAAAGTGTGGAGTACTCCTACGGGTTTGACGACGCGCTGCAACAGGAATGGCACTGGCCGGAGTACTTTTCCGCCCAGCCCGACCTGGAGCGCTACGCCAACCACGTCGCTGACCGCTTCGACCTGCGCCGGCACATCCGCTTTTCCAATCCGGTCGAGCGCATGGTGTTCGACGAGCAAGACAATGTCTGGCATGTCCACACTGCTGGCGGCGATCACGTGGTGGCGCGGTATGTCATTGCCGCCACGGGCAGTCTCACGGTGCCCAACACGCCGCCCTGGCCGGGCCTGGACCAGTTCGAGGGCGACATCCTGCACACCGCGCGCTGGCCTGAGGAGCCGGTGGATTTTTCCGGCAAGCGCGTGGGTTTTATTGGAACGGGTTCAACCGGTATCCAGGCCATGCCGATCATCGCAGAGCAGGCGCAGCACCTGACGGTGTTCCAGCGCACCCCGGCGTTCTGCATGCCCTCGGGCAATCGTCCGCTGGATGCCGACCACGAAAACGACTGGAAAGCCCACTACCCCGAGCGGCGCCGCCAGATGCTCGACGCCTGGGGTGCCTCGCTGGTGGATTACCCGGAAGTTTCAGCCCACGATTGTTCGCCGCAGGAGCGCGAGGCCATTCTTGAAAAGGCCTGGCACTCCAAGAGTGCGTTTCAGCTGCTGTTCGCCTTTACCGACGTTATGACCGACAGTGAGGCCAACGAGATCGTCTGCGAATTCGTGCGCAACAAGATTCGCAGTATTGTGAAGGATCCGGAGACGGCCGAACTGCTGTGCCCGACCACGTACCCGATCGGCGGCAAGCGCCTGTGCATCGGCAACGGCTATTTTGAAATGTTCAATCGCGACAACGTCACGCTGGTGGATGTGAACGCGGCGCCGATTGTGGCGTTCACGCGCACCGGTCTGCAAACACAGGCGCAAACCTATGACCTCGACGTCATCGTCACTGCCACCGGGTTTGACGCCGTGACCGGGGCGATGGCCCGCATGGATATTCGCGGGTGCGACGGACAGACGCTCACCGACAAGTGGGCGGAGGGCCCTACCACCTATCTCGGTGCGATGGTCGCCGGTTTCCCCAACCTGTTCATGATTCACGGCCCGAGCACGCCGGCGGCGCAGGCACAGATGATCACCACCGGGGAATGGCAGGTTGATTGGACCGCCGACATTATCGAGACCATGGACAAGGCCGGCCAGTCACGCATCGATGCGACACCGGGGGCCGAGCAAGAGTGGGCCCGGGAAGTCGAGGATGCATCGCAACAGTCGCTGCATCACCTGGCGCCGTCCTGGTATAACGGCAAGAACATCGAGGGCAAGAAAGGCGGGTTCATGGTGTACGTCGGCGGTTTTCCCCGCTTCCGCCAGCTCTGTGAAGAGGCCGTCGCCGACGGTTACCGGGGGTTCGTGCTCGGCTGATCCACGAAGATCGGCGAGGACCAGGCGCGCTCTGCAACCGGTGCGAGACAGTCGTCGTCGAACGCGGTGCGAAAATCGCCGTAGCAGGGGTCGGTAGCGATGACGTTGCCGTCGACATCCCGGGTCGGCCGCAGGTTGGCGCCGTTAATCGCCGGTGTCGGCGTTTGCAGCGCGCGCACATAGTAGACCGTGTCGCGGCCATCGCGGGCGTAGTCCGCATCCTCGAAACGCACCACGCAGCCGTCCGGGTCGGGCTCGCAGGACAGGGTGAGCCACGGGTCTTCCACCAGCTCGGCAATCGGCTCGTTGCGGTAGCGCTGTGGCCGGATGCGCACTACTTCCACCTGTGAGATCAGCGTGCGTTCGTCCGAGGGGTGATAGCACTGGCCCGCGCAGAGAGCATCGAGTCGATCCGGCGCCAGGGCGCCGGCGACATCGGCGGGACAGCCCGGCCGCTGTTTGAACGCGCCCAGCGCGCGTACCTCGAACTGCGGGATGTCGGCCATGACGTGCTCCGATCCCATCGGCGCAGCGCCGCCCGGCGCGTTGAGCAGGTCGAACCACAGCAACATGCGCGGGCCTGATGTGCCGTACACTTCCTTGCGTTGCAGCGCGCTGAAAATCGCGTCGCGCGAGCGGTCCTGCGCGTGGACCGCGACGATGCCACCGGGATAGTAGAAGCTCTGCATACGTTCCATGTCGGGAATCGGGGTGGTCACCTCGACCGCCTGCGGCATCTGCGGGTCGCGCATTTCGCCGGCCAGGCGCGAAGCGATGCTGCCGAAGAAGGGGCTGCGCACGCCGGTCGCCATGGTCATCTTGCGCCGCTCGTACTGTTTGTAGCCGGTGCCGGGACGCGCGGTGTGGTCATCGGTCGACGCGATAAAACCGAAGCGGAAACGTTGCGGTCTGCCGGCCTCGTCGGGCTCGGCGAAATTACTCAGTGCCAGCGCGTACTGTGCGGACTCGTTGTAGACCTGGTTGAAGGCGGGCTTGAAGCAGTCCGGACACTGGCCGCACTGTTGCCAGTCGGTGGCGGTGGTATCGGGGAACACACCGATGTAGCGGTTCCCGGCCTCGACGGTGAGCTGGCGCGCCAGGGCGATCCGCGATTCGCATTCGGCCTGGGGCAGATCGGCGCAGCGGGCGCGCATGATCTCACCCGCCTGCCAGCAACAGGGCACGAAATCGCCCTGCGGTGGCGGACAGCTCAGTGCGCCGTCCGGGCCCACGTCCGCCTGGCGGTAGGGGCGCAGTTCCTCGCTGTTGCCGTGTCCCGACATGATTTCCAGCAGCGGTTGGCGCGCATCACTGTGATAGCGCGTCGCCAGCGCCTTGTCCCAGCTTGCAGCCGGCGGGGTGTAGGCGCCCCAGGTATTGCCGTGCGGTATCACCAGGTGCTCGAAGCCCCATTCGTCGAGCTTGCGGTACAACACATCCGGGGTCGGTGCATTCTCGTGGCAGTTTGGCGGTAACTCGCGCGTATGCACGTCCACCGGGCAGCCGGGCACCGCGGCGATATCGTCCAGGTGGCGCAGGAGGTTGGCGTAGGCTTTCCAGTTGAGCGGATCGATAAAGCGGCCCGAGCCACTGCGGCGCGACAGCGCAAACACACCGAGGTCATCGGGGGTGATGCGGGCGCTGATCGGCCGACGCGGCAGTTCGTCATCGGCGGTGCCGGCGAAAATCCCGTTCTTGTGGCCGAAGTGCGCGTTGGCGTCGCTGGCCATCTGGGTCCACTCCCAGCCGGCAAAGGCGACGAGGTCGGGATTGACCGGGTCCGAGGTGGCGTTGCAGGCGCGCACCGTTTCGCGCGTGGCCTGCCAGTGTTGTGGCGTCAGGCCCTCGGCGTGATCGTTGTAGGAGAAGAAATCCAGCTGGCCACAGTAGCGGGCGAAGTCGCAGGCGTCGGCTATCGTGTGCACGCCCTGCTGGCCCATCATCGGCAGTTCCAGGGTGAACGCGTCAACGGAATAGGTGCTGTGCACGTGCAGGTCACCGAACAGGACGGTGCGGGTTCCATCGTTAGGTGTAGGTACACCGGGTGGAGCGCTGCGCTGCCTGTCGCGTGCTTCAACCCACTGTGGCGGCGCGGCGCTGCCCTGAATCTCGCCCGCCGGGTGCGGATCGCCCGAGCAGGCTGCCAGCAGCACCAGCGCCACCAGTGAGACGG
>CAYGOX010000152.1:0-1454 GCA_964351485.1 uncultured Halioglobus sp. | reverse complement strand
TCCACGCCACGGATCTCGTCGACCTCCGGGCGTGTGACGGGCTGACGGTACGCCGCGTCGGTTCGATGCGGCCGAGCGCGCGATTGAGGGTGAATTTGACCAGTTGCAGCGCTACCGCGATTTTCGGCGTGAGTTCTGCCAGGGTGAATTCGTGCACCGGCTGCGATGGGTCGGCCGTGCGGACCCGGCGTTCGATCCCTTCGAAGTAGGGCCGGGTCAGCCGGTTCCACTGGATGATTTCGAGAATGAGGCCCTGCGCTGTGTTCTCCACGTAGGACATGCGCGCCAGTCCGTCCACGCCGGCATCGACGACCGCGTCGAAGCCGTTGTCCAGCGCCCAGGCATACGCGGTGGGAAAGTCATCGACGCACACCGCGTAGTGGTGTACGCCGCGCTGATCCCGGTCGATGGCCTCCTTGTATAACGAGGGCGTATCGCCGATCAGTTCGATCAGCTCCAGCTGCATATCGCCGACGTAGGCAAAGGCGATGTTGATGCGCGCCGGCTGTGCCCGTTCGCCGCGATAGAACGCGTTGCTGAGTGGCAGCTGGTTGCGGGTGACCAGGAACGGGCCGACGCCGAATTCGTTTTGCCACCGCGTCATCGCCGCGTCGATATCGTCGACAATGTAGGCGATCTGGCGCGGCGGCCCGAACAGGGGCGGCAGCGTCGGAAGAGCTTCGAAATCCGCCAGGCTCATGCTGCGGTCTCCGTGTTGAGATGGACTACGAAGGTGTATACCAGATCGGAGAGCTCCATGCGCGCTCCTGGATGGTTTTGGGAACGCTGCTGTCGCTACAGGCGGCGGGGCGCTGGTCGGCGGGCAGGGCGTTGCATTCGAAGGTGCTGTAGCGGCAGGTCGGGTTCTCTACGGCGCGCAGGTAGTACACGGCGCGTTGCGCGGGATCGAACGCGGGGTCGCGCCAGAGCGCGCAGAGCTGCGCATACCCCGTACCGCTGGCGGCGCAGGTGTCGGTGTTCACGGATGCGCCGTTGTCGGCGTTGCCGGCGACATCGTACACCGCCTGGTGGTGGTCGCCGTTGTTGTCGTACCAGCCCTTGATCACCTGGAGGCGCTGCAGTGGCGTGCCGGGGTTTTCGGCGGTGCCGGCGTCGGCGCTCGCGCTGGCCAGGAAGACGGGTGGGGCGTCACCCGGTGGCAGGTCGCCGCCCATGGGCACGCCGGTGGCATACGCTTTCGCGAGCATGGCCGGATCGTCACACAGTGATTCGGGAAAGTCGCGACCGCCGAAAAAGCGCGGCGTGATGCGCGGGCCGCTGGTGCCGAACACCTCTTTCCGGCGCAGGCTGTCAAACAGAGCGTCGCGCGTGTTCTCTGTCGCCCACACGCCGATGAGTCCGCCGGGGTTGTTGCTGGCGTTGCCGGGTATCTGCGATTCGTAGGTTGTGCGCCGGACAGCGGTGCCGTCGCCCCAGCCCAGGTGGCCGATGAA
>CAYGOX010000151.1:1950-9023 GCA_964351485.1 uncultured Halioglobus sp. | reverse complement strand
ATCTGCGCGGCGAACGGATCGAAATTGACGCTGCGGTTGAGCAGGATGTTGTAGGGCTGGCCCGGCACGGCGAGCAGGCCGCGCTCGATGTCGGTGGCGATCGCCATCAGGCTGGCGCCGAGAATGCCGCCCTGGCTGCCGCCAAAATAATAGCGCCGTGCGCCGTCCAGCGCTGCACCGCCACACTCGGCGTCGAGCGCCTGGTTCAGCGCGGTGGACGGGCCACCGTCCGCTTCGACCGAAAGCGTGCGCATCGCCACCAGGAAATTCAGGAAGCCCTGGTGCATGCGCTCGGGCACCGCGCGGAAGGTGGAGAAATCCCCGTTGGTGAGCGCCGCGATCACGGTGCCCACATCGTCGCTGGCAAAGCCCTTCCAGTCCATGCCGAAGGCGGCGAAGTTTTCCGAGACCATGAAGGGTTGCAGGCCCAGCACCTGTTCTTTCGCACCCAACTGCCCATGCCCGAAGGCGACCAGCGGCGCCGGGTCGGTCTGCGCACTCATGGGCACCAGCAACGCGGCAGCGTATTCGAAGGAGCCGTTGCGCGTCGGCAGCCCGTCCTCGCCGAGGTTGAGCAGCGCACCGGTTTCACCCTGGGTCAGGTACAGCGGGACATCGAAGGTGACCTCAAGGCGGCAGGCCATGCCATCGATCAGCCCGTCGTTGCGCACCTCGACGGTGTAGGGCACGCCCTCGGGGAAAGTCATCAACGCGTCATCGCGCATGTGGACCATGGCCGCAGTGTTGTTCTCACGACTCGCCGTGGTGTAATCCCAGGCCAGCTGCAGGTTCTCGCGCGCCACGCCGTTTTCAGCAAGGATCGAGAACAGTTCTTCAAAGTGGGCGCGGCGAGATTCGATAATCGGGTCGTCCGATGGCAGGTTGTCACGCAGGGCGAGGAAACCCGGCGAGGGCTCCAGCAGATCGCCGTTGGCGTCGACCACGCCGCGGATTGCGACGATATAACGCGTCGCATCGTCCGGGCGGATCGCCGGGCGCACCATGAAGGCCTGCTCCTGCATCAGTTCCTCGAGCGGCCGGTTGATCGTGAACGCCGGTGACGATTCGCCATCCTCGATCCTGCGCTTGGCGGCTACCACGTACTCGTCGATGTCCACCCAGTGGGCGAGCCATTCACCGGTCGTGGCATTGACCATCACCGTGGGCGAAGCGGGATCGAGAGATGCCTCGATCGTCGCCGGCGTCGCCAGGCCGGTGGACACCGCACCCGGCAGGTGGGTCATTGCCGGAATGCCAGGCGAAAAGCCGTCCATTTCGTTAAACGCCGCCGGGTCGGACTGCACGCCGAGGGTATTGGTCGGCATGATCACCTGCGGCAAGGCCAGCCACATGCCCGTGGGCGAGGACTCGTCGGCGCTCGTCCAGTAATTATTGGGATAGGGAAAGCCGCAATAGCTGGGCGTCAGCGGATCACAGTCCAGCGGGGGCGGCGGCTCCGGCGGAGCGACTGGCGGCGGCGGTACCGGCGGTTCTAACAGCGAAATAACATCCTGGCCATCGGAACAGGCGGAAACCAGGAGCGAGAGGCCCAGCAGGGCGATAGCGGTATTTATTTTTTTCATCGCCTGATACTAGTAGCGAGTGCCAGGCGGGTCAATTCGACAATCGCGCTACTCGGCCACCAGGGTCAGATAGTTCGCGGTGGCGCGGCGCGGCGCCTGCTTGCCGGCGATAGAGAACATGTTCTTGCCGCGCTTCTTGCTCGCGTACATGGCCAGGTCGGCCTCACGCAGGATGTCCTCGAACGCTTTGTCGCCGCCCCTGCAGGTGGTCACCCCGATACTGGCGCTGACGCTGACCTGCCCCTCGGATTCGATTTCGATCGGCAGGGTGATAGAGCGCAGCAGGCGCTGCGTGAGAGTGGAGATCCACTCGCCCTCGGGGACGTCCATAAGCAGAACGACAAATTCGTCTCCGCCCAGGCGCGCCAGACAGTCCGTTTCACGCAATTCAGTACGCAACCGCAACGCCACTCGCTGCAACACGTGATTGCCCGCCGCATGGCCATACGTATCGTTGACCTGCTTGAAACCATCGAGATCGATATACAGCACTGCCAGCTGCGTGCGATGCCGCTGCGCCACGCTGGTCGCCCACTCGAACCGCTCGCGCAGCAACGTCATCTGGGGCAGACCCGTGAGGCTGTCGTGTAGCGCATCAAGGTGCGAATTGGCGTGCATCCGAATCTGCGCGGCGATACAGACGGAGAACAGCACCACGTGCATCACGAACCCCACGGTCGAGAGTTGCTTCGACCACAGGCCCATACCCAGACGATCAAACGGGATGTAGACCTGCGCCGCGTAGGCCAGCACGGGAATCGACAGGATAAGAAACAACGGTATCGACAGCGGCCGCTTCCTGACCGCGCCCACCAGGCAGAGCGCGAGACCAAAGGCGCTGGTCAGCCACCAGATAGAGGCCGGGACCCACAATGGGAGACTGTTCGACCCGGCCAGCATCACCACGAACACCACCGTAGCAAGCCCGACAACTGTCAGAATACCTGCTCGGTACCAACGCGGCGCACACCGGACGATATCCAGGAAAAACAACACGGCGAGAATTCGAAACGCGGACGAGGCGAGTGAAAAAGCATCCTGTGCGCGATCGTTGAGCCCGGGAACCTCCGGCCACAGGTAATAAAATCCAAAACCGTCGTGCGTCAACAGCCACATGAAGACGCAGCCAACGAATGCGGCGTAAAAACCGTACGCCTTTCTGCGTATGGCGAGCGCGAGAACGATGTTGAATAGCAGGAGCGCAAAAATCGCCGACAGCAGCGCAGTATACACAAGGTAATAGCGGTAACTGCCCTGTTCGTAAAACGACTTCTCAATCAGCAACCATGGCAATTCTTCAGTGCCACTACCGCCCTGGTAACGCAGGTACAGGGTTTGGTCAACCGATGATATCGAGAACGCGTAATTGGGCGCATCAATATCGCGCGTATCGGCGCGATAGTGGTTGCCCGTGACCAACTCGCTGTAAATGCCATCCTCACCCTGGCGATACAGCTTGATCTCGGAGAACCGGTCGGACCGGCCGATCAGCACGTATTCGTTGTCCCGCACGCTTTCATGAAACTGCAGCTCCAGCTTCAGCCACACCGGCGAGTAGAAGCGTTCCGGGTGCCCGGCCGATGCCTGCACAAACGTGTACTGCTCCGGGTAGCCGGCCAGGTGTTCGATGTCCAGCGCACCCACCGGGTCCTCAAGAAAGGACATCTGCTGCCCCACGGAGTAGTGCACGCCGCGCACCTCGAACGCCTGCGCGGGGGCACCGGCTGCCATTAGCAGCGTCAGCAACGCCAAATAGGGGCCAACAAATCTCGTGCAGGCCGCGAAGGTCCGCTCAATCAGCGTTCGTGAATACAAAACAGGTAACCGCCATACGTTCGTGCATGAACCGTATAGCGGCAGAAAAGCGGGGAAAGTTTAGGTAGAAATACCGCCCGGCAGCCGGGCGGGTATCAAAAGCGTGTGCCTAGCCGGCCTGCACCGCAGCCAGCTGCTCCATCATGTCATCAAAATTCCAGTGGGCTTTCATGGCGGTGATCAGCCCGTCCTCATTAACCTGATAAGTCGCTAGCATATCGACCTCGGTAAACTTGCCGTCACCCAGGTCATTGCGCGCGACCTGCGCGACACAACAGCAGTAGTCACCGCTGGTCCAGCGCTTGTCCACGCGGATTTCGATATTGGACTTGCCGATCACGGTATCCCAGAAACCCTCGATGGCAGCCTTGCCCTTGTGGCCTTCACCCGTGGGATCCATCGGCGACACGCCGACCGGATCTGCCACGGTCGCATCATCGGTGTACAGCGCCAGCCACGCTTCCTTGTTGCCCTCCATCGCGTACTTGATGGACTTCTTGTTGGCTTCTACGGCCAGGTGCGGTTTGTCACTCATTGTCGATCACTCCGGTAATAAAACCTGCGTAAGGTGTGACCGCAGTATAGCCGGGCCACCGCGCCGTGCCGGACGTTTTCTAACCGACGCCCGGCCCGGTCCAATGAGCTATACCGGGGAGACCGGCGACCCGCATGCCTCTACATCAAGACGATGATGCCCTCGTCCGGCGGCACGCGTCCGGCACACACTTGCGGATAAATATCGAGGAGACCGGGCAGCCCCTCGTGCACGGTCAGGCGCAACCAGTCACGGCTGCGCGCCACCGTGTCGGCAATAAATGCCGAGGTGCGCTGTTCGAGCCCTTCGGCACCCCACTGCGCAACACGCTGCTGGATGTGCCCCGGGGCGAAGAACATCTCGCTGCGCCCGGCGATAATATCGGGGTTCTCACCGCCGGCGTCCCAGTGCGTGATACCGACATTGAGTGTTTTTTTCATGCTGTCACCCAGATGCCGGTGGAGTTGGCCGAGCACGCCGGCATTGCCCGACATGTCGACGATGACCGATGGCGTTTGTGCATCGATGCCGCCCAGTTCCTCGTAGGTCAGCGTTCGATCATAAATACCCAGCGACGCAACCAGCTCGCGGTTGGCCTCGGACGTCAGGCCGATCACTGCGGGCGCACCTGGATCGGTATGCAGGGCGTAGGCCATGCCGATTGCCGTCTTGCTCGACGCGCTGAGCACGATGATCTGCTGGGCGTCGTACCAATTGTTCACCATGAGCGAGTCCCACAGACAGTAGGCCGTCATGTACAACGGCCACAACAACATTCGCTCGTTGTCGATCGCGCGCATGCTGGCCGGTTCCGCATCCACGCGGCGATACTGGTTGTAGGTGGGCGGCAGCTGCGCGCGGTGAGCTGACCCGTCTATCAGCGTCTCCGGGGTGATCGCAACCGGGGTAATCACCAGTTCGTTCGCGGGGGGGAAGTAGCCGAACAGTCGCTCACCCTCCGCAATCCCGTCCACGGTGGAATCGACAACCTCGGCAAACCCCCAGACCGGGATCACGCCCCAGGTCGTGTCCTGGTCGGGCACACCGACGGCGGGGAAAAACTGCCAGTAGCCGAGCATGTCGCCGGCCGCTGCATAGGTCACGTTGTTGGCCGTAAACGCGAACCGCTCGATGCGCAGCCGCACCTCGCCGGCATTGAGCGCTGCACCATCGCCAGCATCGACCAGCCTGGCAGTGTCAAACGCGGTTCTCTTCACCTGGAACTGCTGCATGGTTCTACTCCTTCGTTAAGGACGGGGGCGGCGAGTACCACAGCGGCGAGGTCCAGGCGCGCTCCTGCACAACGGGGCGATGCTCGGCCGAGCAACACTCGGCAAACTCTGCGGGAACCTCGTCGGGACGGCTGCAATCCACCCCGGCAGCCACGCACAGCCGCTGGCTCCAGCGACAGCTCGGGTTTTCGACTACCCGCGCGTAATAGAACGCCCGCTGGTCCGGATCGAACGCCGGGTCGCGCCACACCGTACACAGTTGCGAAAATCCCGCGCCGGACGTGGCGCAGCTGGACAGGTTGACGCTCGCACCGTTATCCGGATCGCCGGCCACGTCATACACCATTTCATCGGTACTGCCATCGGCGTTGACCCAGCCCTTGATCACCTGGACGCGCTGCAGCGGCATGCCGCGCGACTGTGCGGTATCGGCGCTGCGCTGTGCCGATACCAGCAGCGTCGGCGCCGCAGACGCGTCCGGTGCCGCGCGCAGTTCAGAGCCCATGGGCACGCCACGGGCGTAGGCCTGCTCAACGCGGTCGGGTGCGTCACACAGCGCAGGATCGAGATCCCAGCCGCCAAACAGGCGGGTGACAATGCGCGGCCCGCTGGTGGCGTAGGTTTCGCGGCGCTTGAGCGCCTCGAAGAGCGAATCACGCGTATTCTGCTCGGCCCAGATAACGGCGAGACCGCCGGGGTTGTATTCCAGCTTGTCCTGCAGTCCGGGACTGACTTCTTCACGCGCGGAGTCACCAGCACCGCCGTGACCTAAAAAACGTCCCTCATCTGCAGCACCCGGCGCGCCAAGGTGCGTATCCGTGCTGCCGATGAAACCAAACTGGTAAGGGTTTTCTCCGGTCGACTCGGCCAGCTGCAATCCGTCTGCCAGCGCGCGTCGAACGAACCCTGTGTCCGGCGCAGGGGGATTCGACCTGCCCGCAATATTGTCGATAGGCAGCTGCTCAAATGCGCACAGTTCATCGTTGGTCACTCCGGCCTGGTAAAAACACTCCGAAGCACCCTTGTGCTGCACGATTTCCACGACGGGCTCATGCCGCATCCGGGTGCGCGCGTAATCCGGCGACAGGTCGCTGCCGTTGGCAGCGCGAACCGGGAACATGAAACCGGCACTGATATTGGAGTTGTGCGGGATGACCAGCGACTCACAGCCGGTACCGGCCTCGTTGCACTGATCGTCCAGCGCGCGCCAGAGGTCCTCGGGGCTTCGCTGGTCGATGAAGCTGATCGGCAGCGTCGGAACCGCTGCGTTGCGAAATACCACGTTACGGTGGAGGTTGCCGCCGCTGAGTCCTTCGAGGCCGGTCCACTCGTAGCCCACGAAGGCAGTGAATGCGCAATCACCGGTGTCGACAGTGTTGTCACTGGCCGCGCGCTGCATCTCCTGCCAGGGCGCCAGCGCCGCGTCCAGGCACAGCGCGTCGTCCTCGCCACACAGTCGGGTATGCCTGCCGGCCAGGCTGGCCATGGCGTTGAACAGGTAATAGGCGGCCTTGGGCCAGCTGCGGTACATACGGCACTGCCAGGCGTCGTGTCCGGGTACGCCCGGCTCTGTACAGATGCGTACCTCTCCGATCAATTCTGCGTGATCAGACACCATGGCAAAATCGAGCGGCTGCTCCAGCTGCAGTGAGCGCTGCGCGGTACCGTCCTCGTTCCAGGGCTGGATACCAATCTGGGCGCCACGCGCGAAGCGGTAGGCCTGCGCCGGTGTTGTGCGCGTGCCCTGTGTATTACCGTCGAGTGAGTAGACCGTGTGTACATGCAGGTCGCCAAAAAAAGGCTGGCGCATGGCATTGTAGTGATCGCAGGGCTGCGCGGTATTCACCGGCAAGGCGCCAGAGGCGACACCGTCGGCCTGTACCCCCTGTCAGGAGGCGAGGCGCTGAT
>CAYGOX010000151.1:0-1940 GCA_964351485.1 uncultured Halioglobus sp. | reverse complement strand
GCGACACCGTCGGACGGTGCGCTCTGTGCGAATGCCGGGAACACGCTGAGCAAGCACAGGCACTGCGCTATACGTTGGACAAAACCGGCGCGATGGACGCGCCGACTACGGAACCGTGATGATACTGCTTGGTTTCCAGCCATACCTCTCCGCTTTTGCTTCCAGCTTCGCTGATTGCGCGACGACCACAGGAGCAGTATAGAGCTTCCAGGGGCCGCCATCGACCCGCCACGACAGGGAGTGATGCTTTGAAGCACCGCGCAGCGTCACAACGCCGCCTGAGCGCGCGCCGGTCGGCGCCGGCGTCTCACCCTGCTCACCGCCGGGCATGATGCGCGCGACCAGTTCGGCTTCGGTTTCCTCCTCCCGATCCCCGACACGCGCCTGCCAGCGGCCGAGCGCGGCGCGGTGGGTCGCCAGCACATCCTGATATTCCGGGTCCGCATGCAGATCGTTCAGCTCAAAGGGGTCGACCTCCAGGTCGAACAGTCGCTCGCGCCCCGGCGCCTCAAACCACTGGCGCTGGCGCGCATCGAGTTCACCGGCCTCGTACATCGCCCGCATTTGCCGGACCATGTCGATGTTGTCGCGAAACGCCAGCGGATGCCCACCGCCGAGTTCCGGGTAGCCGCTGCGAATATACTTGTATCGCGCCGAGCGCACGGCGCGTTGGCGGTCGGGTACCTCATCGATGCGATCGCGCGCCGCGAACACGTACTCGCGCGGCTGCGCCTGCGGGTCGTGAAAAGCCTGGCCCTGCAGGTAATCGGGTAACGCGACGCCGGCCAGCGACAGCACCGTTGGGGCAAAGTCCACGAAACTGATGAGCCGGCTGTCGATAGCGCCGGGCTCCACGCCGGCGGGTCGCAGCGCTTCGGGCCAGCGGATAATCATGGGAACGTGGATGCCGGTATCGTACAGCTCGCGCTTTCCACGCGGCAGCCCGTCGCCGTGATCCGTCGTCCAGATCACAATCGTGTTGTCGGCCAGCCCGTCGGACTCCAGCTGCGCCAGCAGTTCACCCACCTGCGCATCCATGGCCGCGATGTTGTTGTAGTGGCGCGCGATGTCGCGGCGCACGACGGGAATATCGGGATAGTACGGCGGCACCACGACCTGCTCCGGTGCAACAACTTCCGGTATGTCGGACACGCCGCGCCACCAGCGCATCAGGCTCACGGCCAGATGCATCACGCTGTTGGGCCAGCTTCCCAATGGCGGAAACACGCCGCTTTCGTGTGTCACCATGAAATTGCGCAGCCCGAAAAACGGCTGACCGGCCTCGCGCCCGCGCCAGCCCGGAAGATCAGCGCGTTCACGATCCCAGATTGCCACAGGGCCGGAACCGGCCATACTGCCGCTGAACTGGTAGTCGAGCTTCTCGTCGGTATAGGTGTAATACCCCGCCGCGCGCAGCAGCTGCGGATACGCTTTCACGTCCTCGGGTGGCACCGACTGGTAACCTCCCTCCGGCCGGCTGCCGCTGCGCATGTGCTGTGTGCCGGTCGAACTCTGGTGCATTCCCAGAATGTGCGCGGCGCGACTCGGTGCGCAGACGCCCGCTGTGGTAAACACCTGCGTATAGCGCACGCCCTGCGCGGCGAGGCGATCGAGATTCGGGGTATGCGCCACCGGGTCGCCGAAGGCACCCACGCGCGGACTCATGTCCTCGGCCATCAGCAACAGGATATTCGGCGGGGACTGCGCCGCCTCGACCGGGATTGCCAGCAGGCAAAAAAGCCAGGACCAGACCAGCCTGCTCATTGCGCAGTTCCGCCCGGGTGCTCCAGGAATATAGGCGACGTCCAGGCGCGCGGCTCGGACTCGGCAAGGCAATTGTTGTCGCGCGTGGCCACTTCGCCGCGGCAATAGGTGTAGTTCACGCAGGCGCCGCTTGCGTCGAGCTCACAACCGAAGTGGTCGCCGTTGACCAACGGCTC
>CAYGOX010000150.1:0-9090 GCA_964351485.1 uncultured Halioglobus sp. | reverse complement strand
CCACGGGTAAGAAATCCCACGACAAGCGCCATACGGAAAAAGAGCGCGACTGGAACCGCCAGAAGCAGCGCATCGCCGGCGACAACGTCAAACAGTAACGTCAGCCGGCCGGCGGCTTGGTATAGAGCGACGCGAACTTTTCCGGCGGCAACGGCTTGCCGAAATAGTACCCCTGCACCAGTTGGCACCCGGTCTGCTTCAGGAAATTGAGCTGTTCCACGGTCTCCACGCCCTCTGCCACAACGGTTAAATCCAGGCTGTGCGCCATCGCGATAATTGCGCGGATGATGGCCTGGTCATCGGCCGAGTGTGCCAGGTCGGTCACGAAGGACTGGTCGATCTTCAGCTCGCGCACCGGAAAGCGCTTGAGATAGGACAGCGATGAGTAGCCAGTACCAAAATCGTCGATCGAAAAGCTGGGGCCCATTTCGCGAATATCGTGCAGCAGCGTCAGCAACGACTCGGCGTTGCTCATCAACATGCTTTCGGTGATCTCCAGGTTCAGGCGCCTGGGGTCGATGCCCGACTCGTCGATCACCTCACGCAGCACATGTTTGCGATTGCCCTTGCGAAACTGCACTCCGGCCACGTTGACCGAGACCTTGATATCGCACACGCCCCGCTGTTTCCAGTCCACCTGCTGGCGGCAGGCCTCGGCCAACACCCACTCGCCAATCGGCTGGATCAGGTCGGCTTCTTCGGCCAGAGGTACAAATTCCCCGGGGCTGACCAGCCCGTGAACCGGTGACTGCCAGCGGATCAACGCCTCGCAGTCGGTCACCACCCCTTCTTTGGCGTCGACCTTGGGCTGGTAGTGAAGGACAAACTCCTCATGCTCGATCGCCTGACGTAGCGCCGCCTCAAGGCTGATCTTGCGCCGTGAATGCTCGTTGATTTGTGCGGAGTAGAACTGCGTGTGTCCGCGCCCCTGCTGCCGCGCGTACTCGGTGGCGGCTCCGGCGTTCTTGATGAGTTTGTCTGTCTCTGCGCCGTCTTCGGGGTAGACCGCGATACCGATACTGGCCGTGAGGAAGAGTTCGTGGTCATCCTGTTCCAGGCGCTTACCCAGCGCCGCGTGAATGCGCTCGGCGATAAACCGCGCATCCTCGCTGCTATCCAGGCCCGTCAGCGCGATGGAGAATTCGTCGCCGCCCACGCGGCCCAGCTGTCGCCACAGGTCGTAGGTGCCCAGCCGCGATACCACGTCGCTCTCGCGCACCGTGGACATAAGCCGGCGGGACACCTCTTTGAGCACCCCGTCGGCGAAGGCCGGCCCCAGCGTATCGTTGATCTCCTTGAACCGGTCCAGCCCGATCTTGACCACGGCCACGTGGGTGCTCTCGCGCTTGGCCTTGGCCAGCAACCAGTCGAGGCGGTCGATAAACAGTTTCCGGTTCGGCAGGTGGGTGAGGAAATCGTAGTAGGTCAGCTGCTCCTGGTAGGCCTTCACCAGCAGCGTATTGCGCAAACGCAGCGACAGCTCGCTGCCGTCGACCGGCTTGGCCAGGAAATCCGTAGCGCCCATCTCCAGCGCCTGCAGCTTGCTCTGGGGGTCGCTCGAGGAGGTCAGCACGATGACCGGCATATGCTGGGTCTTGAGGTTGCCGCGCACCGCCTTGAGAATGTCAAACCCGTTCACGACCGGCATGTTGAGATCCAGCAGCAGGATATCGGGGTGCGACTCCTCGATCACACGCAGTGCATTGCGCGAATCCTCCACCTTGATGAAGTTGTGGTAACCCTTCTCTTCGAGCAGGATTTCCAGCACGTCCATGAGCAGCGGCTCGTCGTCCACCATCATGATATTGGCGGCCGTCAGTTCGGAGTACAGCTCCGCGATGTGCAGCGATTCAGTCTCCGCGGCGTTGGCATACATTCTGATTCAAATACCTCGATTAACCTGGCGACCGTGTATCGGTCAGTTCGATGCGATTGTGTAGCTCGCGGATAAATCCCAGCCGGTCGACAGTCCCATCGTGATCGCCGCTATTGGCCATTTCCTCCAGTTCCGTGGCCGGCACGGTGAAATCGTGCAGACCGACAGTGCCGGCGGTGCCTTTCAACCAGTGCGCGATATCCTTGACCTGTTTGAAATCGCCGTGCTGAAGCGCGTGCTCAATACTGTCGAGCTGGGCCGGCAGCCGGACCACGAATTTTTCCACCAGCGGGCGGAAGCGCGGGTCCTGCGCCATATCGGAGCGCACGGAGTCGGGCAGCGTGGCACCGGTGGATGGCGACGGCGAACGCTCCGGCGTCATCTTCGCGTCGGCCTCAACGCTGGCGGCACCGGCATAGGCCGCCGCCACCCGGGCGGCCAGCGCCTCCAGTTCGGCAACCGTCTGGGCCAGAGCGCCGTTATCGCGCGCCAGGGCGTGCTCCTCGAGGTCGGCACCGGGCTGGTCGAAATCGTGGAAGCCCACCGAACCCGGCGAGCCCTTCATCCAGTGGCCGATATCCTTGAGCTGCTCGTACTCCCCCGCCGCCAGCGCCACCTGCATGGCCTCGATCTGCCCGTGCAGACGCACAACGAATCGCTCAATGATCGTGTCGAACTTGCCGCCCTCTGTCGGCAGCGTACTGAACAGCGGATTGGCCACATCGCCGGAGGGCAACGCCCGCGCAGATTCAGAAGCGGCAACCGGAGCGCGGTCTGTCGTGACTGGTTGGACCGGCTCAGCGGTGCTCTGATCCCAACGCGCCGGCAGGTCGTCGGCCAGCCGCGCCATCAGCCGGTCGAAGTCGATGGGCTTGGAAAGGTAATCGGTGTAGCCGGCCGCGAGGCATTCCTCCCGCACCCCTTTCATCGCGTGCGCGGTCAGCGCGATCACCGGCAGGGTCAGGCCGCGGCTACGCATTGCGCTCACAGCGGAAAAACCGTCCATCACCGGCATCTGCACATCCATCAACACCAGGTCGACGCGTTTCTGTGACAACAGGTCGAGTGCCTCCTGGCCGTTCTCGGCCAGCAACACCGACAACCCGTGTTCGCTCAGGATAATCTTCAACAGGTCGCGGTTCTCGGGGCTGTCGTCCGCCACCAATACCTGCGCCTCCTCGAAAATCCAGCGGCCGGTGGCGACCTCCGTCGAGCTGCCATCCACCTGCAGCGATTGCAGCACCGACTCCTCGACCATCGGGCCCATCTCGCCCGGGGCCAGGCTGACGGTGAAGACACTGCCCTTGCCCTCTTCGGACGCAACCACAACATCGCCGCCCATTGCCTCGGCAAAGCGCTTGCAGATCGCAAGACCCAGACCCGTACCACCAAACCGTCGGGTGATACTGGAATCCGCCTGGGTGAACGGCGAGAAGATATCCTTGGCCTGCGCCGGGCTCATGCCGATGCCCGTGTCGCTGACCTCCAGCAACAATTGCGTTTGCCCGCCCTTTTCAGCAACGCGGCTGGTGATAGTCACGCTGCCTGACTCGGTAAACTTGATGGCGTTGCCCACGAGATTGATCAGTATCTGGCGCAGCCGGGCAGGATCAGTCTCGATGGTTTCGGGCTGGGCGCCGCGCGGCCGGTAATTCAGCGCCAGGCCCTTTTCGTCGGCGCGCGCCTGCATCACGGCCATCACGTCCAGGATGAGCCGCGGCACCGACACCGACAGCGTTTCAACATCGATACGCCCGGCCTCTACTTTCGACAGGTCCAGGATATCGTTGATAAGGTCGAGCAGATGCTGACTGCTGCTGCCGATCGTATTGAGGTAACGCTCCCGTTCCTGCGGTGAGAGCGCATTTTCGCCACCGCGCTGGGCGCGCTTGAGCAGATCCGCGTAGCCCATAATGGCGTTCATTGGTGTGCGAATCTCGTGGCTCATGTTCGCCAGGAAGTCGCTCTTGGCGCGGTTGGCCTCCTCTGCCTCGCGCTTGGACTCGCGCAGCTGCGCCTCCTTTTCCTCCAGCTCGCTGATGTCATCAAAGCTCACCAGCGCGCCACCCACCTTGTCGTTAGCGGTGAAGACGGGCGATGAATTAGCCTGAAAGGTGACGGGCTGGCGCCCCAGCATGGCCAGGCGCACCACCCGGTTTTTCAGCGGCTCGCCCTGTTCAAGGGTCGCCGTCCAGGGCAGTTCCGCCCGCCGCAATCGACGACCTTCCTGGTTGGTCCAGTCAAAACTGTCGACCTTCTTGCCGATCAGCGACTGAGCCGGTTTGTCGACGATCTGGGCAAACGCTTCGTTGGCCAACACGACATTCTGCTTTGCATCGAGCACCAACAGCCCCTCGGCCATCGTATCGAGCGCCGCGCGCACGCGGTCGGGAATGGCCTGCGATGGATCGAGGTGCTTCAGCATCCGGCGCAGGTAGAGGAAGAAGAGAATGCCGCAACCCAGACTCATGAACCCCAGCAGCAGCGCGATAGGCTCCTGCATGAAACCCAGCAGACCACTCTTGCGCAGCGGTTGATAGCGCAATTCCACCTGGCCCCACTGCGTGTCGCCCGACCATATCGGCACCACCAGCTGCGAATTGGTATCCCCGTCTGCCACCCAGTTACCCTCGTGCAGCCCGAGGGTCACCAGCGACTGGCCATCGCTCTTGCGCACCGCCGCCGATAGGATGTCGGGATTGCGCTTCATCGTGAACTGCAGGTTCGCCTCGATTCGTCGCAGCTCAGAACGCGTTACGAAAATTGAGGTGTTGGACGCGATGATCTCCGCCACCGCAGCGCGTGCCGCGAGGGTCTGGGCGTTGCGATCGGGCAGCAGGCCGATAAACGCGGCAATCAGCAGCAGCGTAACCAGCAGGCTGACCAGCCCCCCGGCGATGCGCAGCGTTGTTCCCTGCTGACGCAGGAAGCTAGCGACGTAATTCACGACTCAACCTCGTGTTCGTTTGTTTTTGTAGACGCGTCGTCGTCCGGCGCATCCTCGAGCGGGCTGGCGCCTTCGACAATCGACGCGAGCGTCTCGTCATCCTCATCATCGGGCGTACCGGCATGGGCCAGGATCGGAAGCGGATCGACAAAACGCCACGCCGGCAGCGCGCTCAGCGCCGCGCCCAGGAGCGCGCCACTGCGGGTCAGCCAGACCAGGTAGCCGACCGAAAGGCCTGCCGTCACGGTCACTGAACCGCCCAGCATCACCTGCTCCGTGTTCTTCTCGCGCTGCAGACTTTCACGCAGCTGGTCGAGTCCGTCATTGAAACGTTGCGACTCAAGCATGACCAGCGGATCGAGCGTTGTCTGGAAACCGGAATCAAACTCGGCAAAGCTCACGTTTTCCAGCAGGTCATCGCGCTCGATATCGTCTACCACCAGCGGTGCGCGCACCAGGTCCGAGAGGTCGCGACCTTCCGCCAGCTGCAGTTCCAGCCCACCGAACAGCGCATCGCCAAACCCCGGGTCCAGGTCATCGAGCATGCCTGTTTCGACAAATACTTCAGTCGGTACGAGGCCGGGCGTGCCGCTTCCAGACTGGTTAGGCACGACCGAGCCTGTTTGCGTCGCCGGTTCACCACCGTCGTCAACCGGCTCCTGCGCCGGGCTCTGGCCGGAGGGCGTCTCACCCGCGGGAGGAGCATCTACCGGCTCACCCGGCCCGACAGACGGAGGCACCGGTTCCTGGGGCGGCAGGACCGTCACCGGCGGTTCCATGGGTGGCTCTACCGGCGGCTCTACCGGAGGTTCCACGGGAGGCTCAACCGGAGGTTCTACGGGCGGCTCTACCGGAGGCTCTACCGGGGGTTCCACCGGTGGCTCGCCATCCGTGACGGTCACGGAGATGGTCGCGGTCATGGCAGAGCGAGCCCCGTCTTCATCGATCGCTGCCAGCGTAAACGCAGGGACTGTACCGCTCATCGCATCGTCGGGCAGCCAGAAAAGCCGTGTACCGGCGTCGATTGTGTCGTTGACGCCTGCACGGAATGGCGTGGCGGACGCTACATCACTCCCGATAAACAAGGTTCCGCCCTCGACGGACTCGACGACGAAGCCAACGACCGGCCCCTCAACGTCAGTGGCGGCGGTTTGCTCAAGCAGAGTTCGAAAATCGATCGCCAGCGAGGTTTCCGGGGCGGTGACACCCAGCGGTTCAGCCGGTGTGCTCAGCACGGGCAGATCGTTCACCGGCGTAACGGCTACTGTGACGCCCACCGGCAGCATGGATTCAGCGCCCTGGTCATCGCGGGCCACAATAGTGAATGCACCAAGCCTGCCGTTGGCGTCCTGCGCCGGCAGCCAGAAAGCGAGGTTACCGCGGTCAATCACGTCGTTAGTGCCGGCCGCCCAGGGAGTTGCACTGCCGCGGTCCGCGCCGATAAACAGGATGCCGCCTTGCAGGCTGCGCACCACAAACGCCTCGACCGTACCGTCAATGTCGTTTTCGTCGGCAACCGCGGCGATATCGGCAAACGTAATGCGCGCCAGGGAATCCTCGGCAATGGTCACCACGGGACCGCTCATCGAAGAGAGCACCGGTGGCAGGTTGCCACCATCGAGTACGTTGATCTGCGCGGTGACAGGGCCGGTGGAGTCAGCACCATCGTCGTCCCGCGCCAGCAGCGTAAAGGCGCTTTGTATACCCGAAACGCCGCCGTCCGGCGTCCAGTACGCCTGCGTGGTTGCGGTAATCACGTCATTGGCACCGGCGACCCAGGGCGTGGCCGTCAACGGGTCGGCGCCCAGCAGCAGCGTACCCGATGTCACGTTCTGCACGACAAACGCAACAACAGCGCCATCCACATCGACTTCATTGCCGGCCAGCAGCAACTCGGCAAACGATACGCTGACCGTGCTATCGACGGCTGTCGAGGTGACAGGATTCATGATCGCGCTGAAAGTCGGCGCAATGTTGGTCGAACCGATTTCAACTGTCGCGGTGGCCGGCAAACTGAAATCGTCGGCATCGCTCACCCGTACCGCAATGGCGCGATCACCCGCCGTGGGGCCTACCGCATCGGTGTGCTGGTAGCGAACTGCCTGCACCAGGCTCTCCACCTGTATAGCGTTGAAATTGCCGCCGCCCTGCCGGGTCACGGTGAAGTTCGCGGTACCTGCGCCAACGGTCACCGTGACCGAGTAATTGCCGCCCGGCGTAGCCAGCGCGAGTTGCGGGGTCGCCAGTGCAAACGTGGCGCCATCGAGCAGGAGCGTTTCAGCGTTGCCGTCGAGGATGCCCGTCACCGCGAACGTCACCTGGTCAAAGCTGCTGCTGTCACCGTCCGAAAACGCAAGATCGATATCGGCGATGGACACCGGAGCGTCGCCCGCATTGAACAGCACGTAGTAGTCGCTGCCCGTTGCGGTGCTGTTGTCCGCGTCAAGGTCGAGCACGGGCGGTAGCGTCCTGTCCTCATACGCGCCGATATCCGGGTTGGCGCCGCGGGACAATCCGCGCTGGTCGTTCGCCGGCGCGGTCGGGAAACCGGCAGCGTCAACAGCGGGACTGCCCACCTGCAGGGAATGGGTGTTGGTTGGCCCGCCGTTATCGGACAGCGGATTAAGCATCGGGTTGACCCCGTCGAGCGGATCGCCCAACAGGGCCGTGCCGTCACTGTCGATATTGTTGCCGCCGGAGGTCAGCGCCGTGTTCGCGTTGGCCGAGAGCGCACTGTGCAGAATGGAATTGGTGAGCGTCACATCACCGGCATTTTCCGAGTAAATGCCACCGACGAACGGCGAAAAGTTAAGGGCGATCGTTGAATTGACGATAGAAACCGGCGAATCGGTATAAATCCCGCCGCCAACACCAAACGTCGTGTTCCCGCTAATGGTTGAATTGACAATCGTGCCGCCATCCGCGGAATGAAAGTACAAACCACCTCCGCCATCTGTCGCGGTATTGCCCGAGACCGTCACGGAATCAAGATTCAGCGTACCGTGAACATGAATACCACCACCCTCGTCGGAAAAATTGCCGGAGACAGTGGCGAATGACAGATCCAGTGTCGCGCCACTCTCGACGAACGCGCCACCACCGTGCCCTGAACCTCCGGTAATTGTGACACCGGAAATCGCTGTAGTGCCGCTATCGATCAAAAACACCCTCGACGAGGACTCCGCATCGATAATCGTTCCCCGCGCCCCGGCACCCGTGATCACCACGTCATCCTCAGTCTCCAACTCGCCATCAGACAGAGAGTAGGTAGAGAACGGCAGGATAATCTGGTCCGGCGTGGCGCCGTAGTCCATGTTGTTCGCGGCGGCTATGGCCTCGCGCAGCGAGATCCCGGTACCACCGGGCGAGGCCAGCAGCGAAAGGATATCCGTGGTGTCGCCATCTTCCTCGTCAGCATCGGTGGTAACGGTAATCACCCGGTCCATGATGTCGACATTGAGCGTACCGAGGGCAACGTCACCCCCGCCGCCGGCACCGGTATTGTTGTCGTCATTGACCACGACCGCGATGGACGCGACGTCGTTACCGCTCACCCCGCTGTTGCCGGTATAGGTGATTTCGCTGGCGTCATCGAGATAGCTGTTGAGCTGGGCAACACTGCCCGTCAGCGTCAACGAGGTGGTGCCGGAACCCGTTACCGTGACGCCACCGCCATCCGAAGCACTGAGGGAGCCGCCGCTGCCGGTCGTGAGCACAACCCGAATATCGCTTCCGCCCGCATCGACGTCCTGCAGGGTGATGGCGCTCAGGTCGACGTTGGTGGCACCGGACTCCAGCAACTGGACGTCTGCCGCGGGGAATGTGCCGACATTGGTGGGGTCATCATTTACCGCGGAAACCGCCACCTGCACGGTCGCGCCCGATGCAGAAAACGCGCCGTCATCGTCACGCGCTACCAGCGCAAAGGCATTTTGCGTCCCGTTGGCATCGGTCGCGGGCGTCCAATAGGCGTGCTGGGCGGCATTGATCTCATCGTTCGAACCGGCAGCCCAGGGCGTCGCCGTGCCCACACTGGCGCCGATGCTGAGCGTCCCGCTCGCAACCGACTGCACAACAAACGCTTCCACGGTGCCGTCCGAGTCCGCCTCGTTGCCGGCGCTGAGCAGTTCGGCAAAGGTGATCTCGACTGCGGTATCTTCGGCGGTTGACTCAACGACCCCGGAGAACGCCGACAGCGTTGGCGCGGCGTTACTTCCCATCTGGGGCGTCACTTCTGAAAACGTACTGCCAATACGCAGTTCATCGA
>CAYGOX010000149.1:3639-9149 GCA_964351485.1 uncultured Halioglobus sp. | reverse complement strand
CAGGCCGTTGTTGTTGCGGCCATGCGTGCCCATCGCGGGATAATCGTTTTCAACGAGAATCTCGTAGGCGCGCTTGTAGCCCTTTCTCGGCAGGTGATCGACCTCGATGATCATGCCCCGCTTCATCATTTCGCGCATGAGGAACTCGCCCAGCGCAGTGAGCCCGTGATTCTGGCAGTACTCGCCCTCCAGCGGTTCACCGCCGAGCAGGCCGATGAAAGGCAACAGGGTGCCGACGGGGTTGGCATCGAAGTTCGTCATATCAAACGGCGGCGGCGAGTCGTATACCTCGCGCGGCATGTTCAGGTTGGAAAAATTGACGCCGCCACGATCGAAGCCGCCGGGAAAATCCAGGAACTCTTCGGGGCACTCAATGAAGTTGGTGAAGTGGCCGGTGTGGCTGAAGTTGCCGATGTCGCTGACGCGGCGATCACCGTCCCCGGCGGAAAATGCGTTGTCGAATTTGTGCACGGGGAACAGCACCCGCACGCCGCGATCGTAGTACTCGTCCAGCTTCGCTACCACGTCGTCCTCGGTGCAGGGCGAGAACTCACCGAAAGGCACCAGGAAACAGTCGAACAGGTCGGAGGTCTCGATACCCAGTACCACCGCAAGATTACCGGCCTTGATTTGCTCGCGCGCTTCTTCGGGCGTGAACACGATACGGAACCAGCCCTTGCCCGGGCCGCCCGACTGCGCGTCGATGTAACGCTCCAGCGCGTAAGTTTCGTCGATGATGCGATCCACCGCGATCATGTCGTTGCAGTCGTAGCGTTTCGGGTTGGCGCCGATCCCGGTAACGAGCTGGCACAACACCTGGTTGGTCGTGGCGTGCTGCACCAGCAGTCGCAGCCCGGCCAGGTAGGCGCGCTCTATCCACGTGTGGTACTGCACCTGGTGCGTGGCGCTGGTCGGTGCGCTGGGCCAGTGGCTGAATGTCGGATAACCGTCGGTCGCGTGATCGGGGTTGGGCAGCTGGCCCACCGCGATGGCGGGCAGCAGGTCGTTGAAGTCGCCCACCCCGGCGTTGAAGGTGGCGCCCATGAAATCGCGACGCCCGTCCTCGCCGTGGTTCAGGTCGCAGTCGCCCAGCGCGTGTTCAACACCCAGCGGGTGATAGGGTGCGCCGTGGAAGACACCGCCGCCGCCAAATCCGAAATTGGTAAACAGGTGGGCGTGCGTCTCGACAAAACCAAACACAGAACCGTCCTCGAACTCGGTCACCGAAATCTCGCCGGTTGCATCGGTCGTCAGTTCGGGAAACTGCGCGCAGTCAGGCTGCTCGACGAAATCCAGGTCTGCCGCGCCCGACGCGTCGGCGGCGACACCGCTGGCCGAGACGTAAACACCGGTCTTGATGTGCATGAGGTTGAAGCGGGCATCCGGCGCAGCCATCAACTGCCACTCGCCCTCCGACTGCAGGTTGTCCTGCACCACCACCTCATCGTCAACCACGCTGATGTCACGCATCAAGGCATTCTGGCGGGTCAGCGCCGCGCCATCCGAAACCAGGTAGCCCGCGCCCGCGTCATACAGCAGGTACTGTCCCAGATCCGAAGCCCGCAGGAAAAAGCGGCTGGACGTTGAAGCATCTGTGCCACTCAGATCGTAGCCGGCCCCGGATTGCGTGATAAACGCGCCGTCGACGCCGATCGCGAAACAGCCGCCTGCCACGGCGAACACCGCATTGTCGTCGGGCGGCACCGGGGGCACCGGCGGATCAACCGGCCCGATGATAGACAGGACATCGCCGCCATCTGAACAGGCAGCCAGGAAACAGGTAGCGAGGGCCAGGCCGACCAGCCTGGAACGGATAGATTGCATCATGTGACTGACTCTTGTGTTAAACGCTTATTCTGATCGACTTCACCGTGCGCCGCACGAACGCGACAGTGATCAAGCATAGCGCGCTTTACGGTTTTAGTCAGGCACTCATCACCGGGGCCAGCGCTCGCGCATACAGCGCCCCGTCAACGTTCTGGCCTGTGAGCACAACGGCCACGGTAGCCCCGGCGTTGACAGCCTTCTCCTGCAACATTGCGGCGAGCGGTGCGGCGCCCGCGCCCTCGGCCACGTTGTGGGTCGCTTCAAAATACAGCGCCATCGCCGCCATCACCTCGGCGTCGGTGACGCGCACAATCCGGGTGACTTCACCGAGCATGTAGGCCAGGGCCTCGGCATTGGGTTCACGCACAGCCAGGCCATCGGCCAGTGTATCGGCAGAGCGGGTAACCACGCGCTCGCCGGCCTCGAGGGAAAGCGCGTAAGCGTCGGCTGCGGCGGACACGACACCGATGATTTCGGTCTCCAGCCCCAGCGCGTTGCGCGCGGCGGCCACAGCGCAAATACCCGAACCCAGACCGATGGGGACATAGATGCGATCCGGGACAGGACCTGCACGAAACAGTTCCAGCGCGTAACTGGCGACACCGGCCACCAGATCCCAGTGGAACGATGGAATGCGGTGATAACCGTATTCGCGCGCGAGCGCCTCGGCATGCGGCACAGCTTCGTCAAAGTCGGCACCGTGCTCGATAACGCGCGCACCGAGGGCAGCCATGGCCCGGTTCTTGTCGGCACTGTTGCCGCGCGGCACCACCACAACACTTTCCATCCCGTAACGGGCCGCGGCAAACGCCACGCTCTGCCCGTGGTTTCCACGAGTGGCGGTGACCAGGCCGCTGACCGTCGGGTCACGCTCGCGCAATCGACTGAGGTAATACAAGCCGCCGCGGACCTTGAACGCCCCCGTCGGGTTGTGATTCTCGTGTTTGACGATCACGCGCGCGCCTGCGTGTTGCGCCAGCAGCGGCCACTCTATCTGGGGCGAGGGCTGCATGTGCTGGTACACCACCTCGGCCGCGGCCTCCAGGGCCGCGAGTCCGGGCGCGTGTTCAGGTGAGGTCGAAGGATTACTCCGATTCATACTGCGAGGCGAGTTCCTCGTACTTCTTGCACTCGGGCGTATCGACATCACCCTTGTTTTCCATCATCGCACAGCCGAGCTTCTCCATACTGCGCATGCACGCTACCGCCGGCTCCTGGAGCGGGTGACCCGCCGGTACATCACCGATCTTCGCGTTGAGTCCGGCGCACATACCCTGCAGCATCGGCTCCATCATCTGGCGAAGCTCCGGCGTGACATCGGCTGTGCCCATCTGCTTGAGAGCGCAGGTTTTCAGGGTCTCACACAAATCCTCGGCGGCCTCGACAACGGAGTCCGCCTGTCCGGGCGCAGCCATTACCATTGCCAGGATACCCGCCGTCAGAAACTTCTTGATCATTTTTCTCTCCCTTCACACTTGATCGTTACCGCAATCCAGGTCATTGCGCAGCGCCACTTGTGGCCAGGCCCACGCGTCGCCACAGATGGTCCCCCCTTGAGCGCTCAAACGCAAGACGTGTGCGCAACAGGTAAAGGCGCGCGACAGATTCACGTAAATAATTCCGCTTCAACCCAACTTCATTTGACCTTCAGTGGCCCGAGGCGCACAATGCGCGACCTTGAAATTGGCGCAGTCCACCGTGCGCCAGACACTGACGAGTCACAAACACATGACCACGATGTTCTATCAACAGGCGAAAAACAGCGCGCGACACGGTTCGATTACCGTGAAGCCGGTCTGCCTGTGGGCGGACATTCTGGTTTTGGGAAGCACTTAGCGAAAGACATGCACTAACGATAAGGCCTCCGAGAACCCTGCTTCCGGAGGCCTTTTTTATTTCCTATAGAAATCTCCTCCACTGTTCAGGGTCCCGGCGGCAACACAGGGAACAGGACCATGAACAGGTCACTCGACAACAACATTCGCACCATTTACGTACTGGGCTTCTTCCAGGCCTTCATGGTGGTCATTCCCGTTTTCGTGCCGTTGCTGCAGGGCTTCGGCCTGTCCATGAGCCAGGTGCTGCAGACGCAGGCTGTGTTTGCGCTGACCATCGCCGTGTTCGAGGTGCCGTCGGGTTACATCGCTGACCTCTGGGGCCGTCGCAACGCGATCCTTGTCGGTTCTGCACTGAACGCGATTGGCTTCCTGTCGCTGCTGCAGGCCGATAGTTTCATGGACTTCGTGATTTACGAGGCGATTCTTGGCGTGGGCTTCAGTCTCATCTCCGGGGCCGATCTCGCGCTGCTCTATGACACCGAGGTCTACCTCGAGAAGCAGGGCGAGCCCGGCGGCGCCGGTGCGGGCAAGTCTTTGAGCCGCCTCATCGCCATTGAGGCCGCGGCATCGGGATTTGCCGGCATCACCGCCAGCGTGTTGTTGCTGACGTGGTCGATGGACGCTGTGGTCTGGATCCAGGCGGTCACCGGGCTGGCGCCTTTCGTTCTGGGCTTCGCCCTGGTGGAGGTGCCCCAGACGGTGACCGAAGTCAGCCACCGGCAGAACGCGCAGCGCGTGCTGCAACTGCTGTTCCTGGGGCGTCCCGTTGTCCTGTGGAGCGCGGCGGCCATTACGGTGTTCGGCCTGCTCGCAGTCTACGTGTTCTGGACCTACCAGAAGTACTGGGAGATCCAGGGTATCCCGGTGGACCTGTACGGGTACATCTGGGCCGCCTTCGCGCTCGTGGTCAGCCTCGCGGCGCGTTACGCGGGCGCCCTGGAACAGCGCATCGGGACACGTGCGGTGATTATCCTGGTCGGCGTTCTCCCGCTGATCGGCCTGGCGGGCATGATCCTGGGCAGCGGGTGGCTGGGCGTGGCGTTCGGATTCAGTCTGCAAATTGCGCGCGGACTGAGCATGAGCCTGTTCTACGAGGGGCTCAACCGGCGCGTGCCCGGTGACTTTCGCGCCACGATCAACTCGCTGGTCAGCATGGGCGTGCGGGTGGTCTTCATCGTGACCGGCCCGGTGCTGGGTTTCCTGCTCGACCGCTACGGCATGCAGTCGACCCTGCTGGTGCTGCTGGCCGTCTTCACGCCGGCCATCGCTCTGGTACTGGTACCGCTGGTGACGCGCATCGGGCGCGAGCATCGCGCGGCCAATTCACAGGCGGCCCCGGCCAGCTAGGTCGGGGCCCGCCTGTTACACTGGGCGCGGGAGGAACCAGACGATGTCCACGCACAGCGACCACTTTGCGCTTTCCTGCGCGCGCCTCTTTGACGGTGACCAGTTCCTGGCCGATCACTGCCTGGTGGTGCGCGACGGACAGGTTGCCGCTGTGCTCCCGGCCGACCAGCGGCCGCCCGACCTGCCGCACGAGCATCTTGTCCACGGGCTGCTGGTGCCCGGCCTGGTCGACCTGCAGGTAAACGGGGGCGGCGACGTGTTGCTCCACAATTCCCCTGATGCGGCCAGCGTCCACACCCTGGTCGCCGCCCATCGCAAGCTGGGCACAACCTCTCTCATGCCGACGCTGCTCAGCGCAGACCACGCGCTGCGCGCTGTGGCGATTGCCGCCGTGGAAGCGGCTGCGGCGACAGACCCCGGCATCCTGGGCATTCATATCGAGGGGCCCTGGTTCGCACCCTCGCGCCACGGCGCCCACGATCAGGCAAGTCTCGAAAT
>CAYGOX010000149.1:0-3629 GCA_964351485.1 uncultured Halioglobus sp. | reverse complement strand
TGCCCGGCCCCGAGGCGGTGGACCAACTCGGTGCCATCGCGTGCCCGGCTATCGTGACACTGGCGCCCGAGGTTGTGGGCAACACCGTAATCGAGCAGCTCGCACAGGCTGGCGTCACGGTATGCGCCGGGCACACCGAAGCGAGCGCCGAACAGATCCATGCCGCGCAACGGGCGGGACTTGCCGGGATCACCCACCTGTTCAACGCCATGAGCCCGCTGACCAGCCGGGCGCCGGGCACTGTCGGGGCCGCGCTGACCAACGACGCACTGTGGGCCAGCGTTATCGCAGACGGGCACCACGTGCACCCGGACACCCTCGCTCTGGCGGTACGGGCCAAGCCAGCCGGTGCGCTGCTGCTGGTCAGCGATGCGATGGCCACGGTGGGCGGCAATCAACAAACCTTTGATTTGTATGGTGAAACCATAACCGTGCGGGACGGCCGCCTGGTCAACCGACAGGACAAACTCGCCGGCAGCGCCATTTCGCTGCTGGAGGCTGTGGCCTACCTGCACCACGAGGTCGGTGTCGCGCTGGACGAGTGCCTGCGTATGGCATCGCTCTACCCCGCCCGGGTGCTGGGACGCGGCGCTGAGATCGGCCGGCTGCGGCCGGGCTACCGGGCCGACCTGCTGCACGCCGGCGAAGACTTGACGCCCCTCAAGGTTTGGGCGGGGGGAAGACCCTGCCACTAGTGCCTCTCTATTGACGCGCCCACCAGTCGCAGTATGCTGACCTGCCAATAACAAGAAACGAGAGGTTCCGTCATGGACCAACTATCCGGCCAGGACGCCATGTTCCTCCACGCGGAGCTGGACGGCCTGCCGCAACATATCGGCGGCGTCAGTATCTACGACCAGTCCACGGCCGAAGGCGGCAAGGTCCGGTACAAACAGATTCTCGCCATGCTCGAGGACAGGGTCCACCTCTCACCCATCTTCCGCCGCAAGCTGGCCTTCGTGCCCTACAACCTCGGGCGCCCCTACTGGGTTGAAGACGCCGACTTCGATATGGAATACCACGTGCGCCATATCGCACTGCCCAAACCCGGTGACTGGCGCCAGCTCTGCATTCTCGCCGCGCGCATCCACGCGGTGCCGTTGCGTCGCGACAAGCCGATGTGGGAGATGTACATCATCGAGGGCCTGAACAACATCGAGGGCTACCCGCCCAATTGCTTTGCGGTACTGCTCAAGGTCCACCACTGTGCAATGGACGGTGCGACCGGCACCCAGTTCATGAACATCGTCCACGACCTGACGCCCGAAACGCGTGTGTACGGCGAGTCGCATCCCTGGATTGTCGAGCGCCCGTCCACGCCGCGCATGCTCGGCCGGGCTTATCTCGATGCCTGGCGCAAGCCCGGCCGTGTGTTTGAAATGCTGAAAACGGCAGGGCCGACAATGCGGCGGCTGCGCGAGGGGCGCGAGCAGGAGCGATTCCACAACATCGATCACAAGAGCGCGACGCGCTTCCAGGGAAAAATCCGCCGCCACCGCGTGGTGGAGGCGCGCAAGTTCGATTTTGAAATGGTACGCGCGATCAAGAACACCGAACCGGGCACAACCATCAACGACGTCATGCTGACAATCGTCTCCGGCGGGCTGCAGCGCTACCTGGCGGCCAAGGACGAATTGCCCGAGGATTCACTGGTCACCGGCTGCCCGATCGACGTGCGCTCACCCGAGGAGCGCGCCGCGGGCGGCAACATGGTCGGCTTCATGACCGTGTCGTTGTGTTCAGACGTCACCGATCCGATCGAGCGCATGAAGCAGGTGCACCTCGAAACGCAGTCGGCCAAGGCCTACGCGGAGGCACTGGGGCCACGCTTCGCCGTGGACCTGACCGATGTCATGCCGGGCAACGTGTTGTCACTCGCCCTGCGTACCGCCAGCGCGACAGGGCTGACCGAGTCCAGCGTGATGTTCAACACCATCGTCACGAATGTGCCCGGTGCGCCGTTTCAGCTGTACCTCTGCGGCGCCGAACTGATCGATTCCATCAGCCTTGGGCCGCTCATGCCCAATGTCGGGCTGTTTCATGTCGTCTACAGTTCGGTGCAGGACAAGAAGGGCACGATCAACCTGTCCTTCACCGCCTGCCGGGATATGCTCCCTGATCCGGAGTTCTACGCCCAGTGCCTGCAGGCCTCCTATGAGGAACTGGAAAGCGCCGCGCTGCGGCCGAAGAAACCTGCGCGCAAAAAGGCGGCGGCGGGCAAAGGCGGTCGCGCGAAGAAGTCGTAGCGCTAGAGAAACGGCTCGATGAGCCGGTGAACATTCACGCGCGCCTTCAGCCGCGTGGCCAGCAGGAACATGCCGCCCAGCTTACGCTGGAAGAACAGCACCTCGATGGGCGGCGGACGAACAGCGTCGCGGTACGACATCATTTCCTCACCCAATTCCGCAAAATCCTGCGCGATCGTGGATCGCGCAAAGTCGTAGTCTTCATCGACGCACAGCGGCTGTAACGCCAGCGTAATCGCCTCCAGCATCAGCTCGCGATAGCGACTGCCCTCCTCGCCCACCGCGTATCCCAACGCGTCGGCCGCCTTGATCATCCGCTGCGGGTGTCCGGCGATGACCGCCTTCGCCAGGCGCTTGAAGCCGTTGGCAAACCCCGCGGAGTACTTGCGGGTCGCGCCAAAATCGAGCAACACGATACGACCGTCCCCCCGGCGGTAACGGTAATTGGCAAAGTTCGGGTCAGTCTGCATGAGGCGCAGGTCAAAGAGTTCGCGCAGCACCAGTTCAATCAACGCCGACATAACCGCGTCGCGCTCTCCCTGGGGCAGTTCGGCCACGACATCGATGGGCTCGGCCGCGACGTACGTCATGGCCAGGACATTGCGATGCGTCAGCTCGGGCAGGAGGGTCGGGACGATGAAGCGCGCATCATCGGCCAGCAGCGCCCCGAAGGCCTCCAGGTGCTGCGCCTCGAGCAGGTAGTCCGCTTCCTCGCGCAGCTGTGCCTTGGCGTCGTCGAGCAACGGCTGGATATCGACGCCCTCGGGTAACAACCCGGAGAGGCGCAGGAGACTGGTGATATTGTTCACGTCGCTGTCGATGCTCTGCGCGACCCCCGGGTACTGGATTTTCAGCGCGATTTCCCGACCATCGGGGGAGAGCGTCTTGTGTACCTGGCCGATGGAGGCCGCGGCGATGGGTTGCGTGTCGAACCCGTAAAAGAGCGACTCCCAGTCGTCGCCGTAAACCGACTCCATGACGGCGCAGAGCTGCTTCGCTGGCATGTAACGGGCGTCGTCCCGAAGGCGCGCAAGAATGTCGGCCAGTTCTCGCGGCAGGAAATCCCCGGTGTCCATGGACAGCATCTGGCCGACCTTCATGGCGGCGCCGCGCATCGTCGCGAGCTGGTCGGCGACTCGTCGTGCGTTCGAGGGCGTGAGCAGCATGTCGCGCGCCCTGGGCCGTTTGCCCTGGCGTAACTGGCGGGAACCTTCTGCCAGCATGCCGCCGGCGACACCGCCGGCCATGCGCGCCATTCGCGCCAACCTGCCGACACGCGAGGTCGGAATGGCCTTGTGACGGCCGTCGTCGTCCTTGTTGCTAGCCACGACCCTGGCTTGTCCGCCGCCAGCGATCGATATGCGCCTGCAGCATATCGTGGGC
>CAYGOX010000148.1:624-9153 GCA_964351485.1 uncultured Halioglobus sp. | reverse complement strand
CAAGGAAAAGGCGCCGCAAGCGCCCGGAATGGAGCAAACGCGTGTCCCGTGCGGAGCCCGACGCAGCGGCCCAAAGGGCCGCCATCAAAGAAAAAATACAACCATCAGGCAGGTTGTTCGTGACTACGGGCCGCCCCAGACTCCCGATCGCTGATCGCCTGGTTGACCGCCTCGAGTTCGCGATTGAACTGCGTGATCAGGTCCGGCGCGGGTACGGCGCTGGTTTCGCGGGCGATGGATTCGACGTGCGCGGCAAGTTCGCCGAGTCGGATGGCGCCGACGGAGAGCGACGAGGATTTCAGCTGGTGTGCCCAGTAGCCGAGGGTTTCAGGGTTATTCTCGTGCCACGCCTCGAGCAGGGGTGTGCACATTTCCGGAAGACTGGTGCGATAGGCCTTCATGAGTGTCGCGATGCGCTCGCGATCGCTGCCCACCAGGCCCTCGAGTACGGTGATATCCAGCACCGGCGCCTCGGTGTCTTCCACTTTTTGCGGGGTGCCCACGTGCTCCGGGTCCGGGGCGTGTTTTAACCACTTGGCCAGCATGGTTTGCAGGTCTTCGAGGCGAGCGGGTTTGGACAGGTAGTCATCCATGCCCACCTCGGTACTGCGTTCGGCCTCGCCGACAAGGGCGTCGGCACTGAGTGCGACGATGGGTATACGTGTATTGCCCATTTCCTCTTCGCGGATCGCCGCGGCCGCGGTGTAGCCGTCCATCACGGGCATTTGAAGATCGGTGAGTACCAGCGCGTAGTCACCACCGCGCCACATCTGCAGGCCTTCCTGGCCGTCGCTGGCGATGTCGGCGTGGTAGCCCAGTACCGTCAGCTGTTACAGGATGCCGTGCTGGTTGGTGAGATTATGCTCCACGACTCGAATCCGTTCGTTTTTAGCCACGGCCTCTTCGCGCCTGGGTGCTGCGGCCGCAGTCGGGCGGCTGGAGGTGGAGCCTGATGACTCGGCCAGCGGACTGGTCTTACCCGCCGCTACAGCGACCAACTGCAGGAAGTGGTGCCGGGTCATGGCATTGCCATTGTGCACCAGCGCTTCCTTGATGTGACTGACCAGTTGCCTGCGCTGCCGCTGAATCACAACGACGCCGAGGTTGTCGCGTTCGAGCAACTTGCGCTCCACTGCGGTCAGGCGGGCGCCACCACCATCCACAATACAAACACGTCTCGGGCCGGTTTTCTGGTTGAGCCACTGCAGTGCCTCGGTGACCTCGCCTACGCGTTCAACCTTGGCGCCGACGGCGTCGAGGTAGGTGGCGAGATGGTCTGAATACCCACGGTGCTCCTCCAGCAACAGACACTCGACGCCCTCAAGGTGCCATTTGCGGTGCGGGGCTGGATCTGCGGCCGCGGTTTTTGGCAGCTTCATCCGGACGGTAAACGTGCTGCCTTCGCCCGGTACGCTGAACAGCGTGATATCGCCGCCCAGCATTTCCACCAGGTTTTTCGAAATGGTAAGGCCCAGACCGGTACCGCCGAATTTGCGGCTGGTGGATGAATCGGCCTGTACGAAAATATCGAATACGGCGTCCTGGACCTCCTGGGTCATACCAATGCCGTTGTCGTCGACACGAAACTCCAGGCTGGCGTCCTGCTCGGTTTCCTCCACCAGTGTGGCGCGAATGCAGACCTTGCCGACGCGGGTGTTGTCCTTGGAAAACTTGATCGCGTTGTTGACCAGGTTCACCAGTACCTGGCGCAGGCGCATGCTGTCGCCCATGACCGCCTCGGGCAGTCTCGGGTCGGTGAACAGCGCAAGCTCACCCCCGCTTTCCAGCACGTGCAACTACAGCGAAGCGCAGACACTCTCGGTGACCGCAGCTACATCCATCGGCGCAATGTCCATGGCCAGCTTGCCCGCTTCGATCTTGGAAAAGTCGAGAATGTCATTGATGAGGTGGAGCAACGAGAACGCGGACTCCTTGATCACGTCGACCATTTCATTCTGCTTCGAATCCAGCCGGGATTGTTGCAGCACATCGAGCATGCCGACGACGCCGTTCATCGGCGTGCGAATCTCGTGGCTCATATTGGCCAGGAACGCCGACTTGACCTTGCTTGCCTCGTCCGCCGCTTCCCGCGCCTGGGTCAGTTCCCACAGATTGGTCTTGTACTGGGTGATGTCGCGCAGTACGCCCACGATACGTTCGTCGGCATCGCCGTCGCCGACCAGGCGTGTGCCTGACATGGCGATCCAGCGCTCGCTGCCGTCTGCGTGAATAATGCGGAATTCAGCATCGCGAAAACGGCCTTCAACGCTCACGCCGTCAAACGCATCGCGCATCGCCTCGGCATCGTCCGGGTGAATAACCTTTGCCAGTTCTGCGCGTGTAGCGCCGTGCGTACCCGGCTCAAAGCCGTAGATCTTGTCGCACTGGTCGTCCCAGATCATGCACAGTTTGTTGAAGTTCCAGATCCATCGACCGAGCCCCGCGGCTTTGAGTGCCGTTTCGAGCTGGCGATTCAGATTGATGCGCTCGATCTCGCGCGCCTGCCGCTCACTGATGTCGCGCAGTACGCAGACGTAGTCCTTCCGGCGCGAGGAACGAGTGCCCGGCAGTTCATTGAAAATAATCTCCACCGGAAATTCGGTGGCATCGGCCCGCAACCCCTTGATTTCTACGCGCCGCGCCAGGTGGTCATCGGCCAGCCTGCCCTGGCTGTCGAGTACGAGGCCGGGCAGTAGCTGCGTGAGGGGCATGCCCACCAGTGCCTGCTCCGACAGGCCGAAGACCTTGCACGTTGCCGGGTTCACGCTCTTGATAGCAAAGTTGCTGTCTACGACCACAACGCCGTCATCCATTGAGTGCAGCATGGTTTCGGCGCGCTGCCTCTCATCTTCCAGTATGTCGCTGGAGGTGTCCCTGCCATAGAGAATGAGGCCGACCAGAACAATGATGCTGCCTGCAAATTTGAGCAGGTGGGCCACTGCATAAAACTCATCGAAGTCCGCTGCGGAGAATGGCATGACCAAAAGGTGTATGGACGTGGCCGTAAAGAGAAAGAACAGCAGGTAGAACTCGAGAACATTTCGCTGCCAGTAGCCGCGCAGAAGATAACCCATGCTCGCCAGCATGAAGGGCAGGGCCAGGATCAGGTCTTCCGGGCGAGCGACCGGACCCCAGTGGATATCGTGCCAGCTTGAGGAAGCGATCAGGCCGACGAGGACGGCCGGTACCACGGCAAGCAGCGCAGCCAGGTAGTAGGGCAGATCTGAACCTTTCTCGGCCACTACATCGCGCTGGAAAGGCTGGCGCATCAGCAGCGTCAGAACCATGCCCATGGCAAGGTAGACACGTGGGGCGATGCGGTTACTGGCGGAAAACTCCGGAGACAGCACGGCAAATGTGATGCCCGCCTGTTCGAGGCTGGCCAGGATATGCCACAGTTCGAGTAACCAGTACCCGGCGAAGGTCAGCCCCAGTACCAGGAAGAAGCGTCCCTCGGAACGTCGATGCAGAGAGAGACACACGACGACAATGAACAAACTCAGCAGCGTGAGGATGGACTCGATAATCGCGTGCAGCTTGTAGTCGGTGTGGGCATCCTGCAACAGCATGCCGGCACCGATGAGCGCAATGATCACCACATTGGCGATCAGTGGCCACGTGCGAGACGTATCAGGCAGTCGGTTCAGAGACTGCGGTTATCATTCTTGTCAGAATGGCTTTCTGAGAAAGATATCGGCAGTTCGGCGGGCATATTTAGGGATTTACCCCCTGATCAGGGGGTAAATGGCCGGATTTTGTGAGTTTTTTCCGACATTTAGTGGCACAGGGGGTGCTCAGGGGAACAGCGTGAGCTGTTGTTCGCCTCCCGAGGCCCGTGGTTCCAGGCGGAGTCCGGCTCCGAGGAGCCTGCAGGGGCGCTCACCGCGCTCCCAGGCCCGGGTCAGCAGCCGGGTGAAGGTCTGCTCGGTGAGCCAGGGCTGACCGTCCGGGGGAATGCTTTCTTCCAGCGTGGTCTGGGTGAAATCGCGGAACTTCAGTTTTACGAAACGCTTGGTCGGCACGTAGTCCCGCTCAATGGCGCTGAAGCGACGCGCCAGTTCCTCCAGCAGGGCGCTCAGTTCCGCCTGTCCGGCGTGCGCATCCGGTACGTCCTGCGCGAACGTTCGCTCAACGCTGATCGATTTGCGGATGCGGTCGGTGCGCACGGGCCTGTGGTCGATGCCCCGGGCCAGGTCCGCGAGGCGAGGGCCGTATTTGCCGAAACGTTTGCTCAGGGTGTGAATGTCGATGGCCTGCAAATCGCCGCAGGTCACCACGCCGAGTTCTTCCAGCCGGGCGGCGGTGACCTTGCCAACGCCCATAATTTTTGACACCGCCAGTGAGTGCACGAAGGTATCGACATCGGCCGGGGCCACGGTGAATGTGCCGTCCGGTTTGTTCCAGTCGCTCGCGACCTTGGCCAGGAACTTGTTGGGCGCCACGCCCGCAGAGACAGTGATGCCCAACTCGCTGCGGGCGCTGTCACGAATGGCATTGGCGATCAGCGTGGCGCTGCCGCTGTGCACATCACAGTCGGAAACATCGAGGTAGGCCTCGTCCAGTGACAGCGGCTCCACCAGCGCAGTGTAGCGATGAAAAATGGCGCGCAGTTGCCGCGATACCTCGCGGTACAGCTCGAAGCGCGGTTTGAGAATGATCAGCTGCGGACACAGCACCCGCGCCCTGGCGGAGGGCATGGCGGAGCGCACGCCGTACTGGCGGGCAATATAATTACTGGTGGCGATAACACCGCGCCCCGTCCTGCCGCCCACCGCGATCGGTTTGTCCCGCAGGGCGGGGTCGTCGCGCATTTCAATCGACGCATAAAACGAATCTGCATCGACGTGGATGATTTTCCGCTCGGGCGTGTGTTCGCGTTCTTCCACGCCGGCGGTGTGGTCAGGCCGTTGCCGGTTCAGTCGTCTGGGCTGCCTCTGCCAGGGGTTTTGACAGGGCAAACACGGTCCAGCCCGGCTTGGGCTCCATCGCCTTGTCCTGGGTAAACCAGAACAGGCTGCCGCGCTCGTCCAGGGCGAAGATGGGCACCGTGCGCTCCGGGTCGTTGTCCTGCTGCCACTGCGCGAACGTATAGGCCTCGCTGATCTGGGTCTTTTTCATTTGCGCATCGTGACGGTAGAGCAGCGCGTACAGGCGGCGATAGCTCCAGTCTTTGGTGAGCAGCATGCGGCCGCCGTACTGCTCGCTGGCGAGGTGTTTGCTGTGTGAGGTCTGCCGCTGTCCACCGGGCAGGATAAACGCGCGGCGCGGGCCGAAGTCTTCCCGGAAGCGCAGGGCTGCCGCCGTGTTGACGCCGTGGTTGCGCGACAGGCCGACGACACCGCCGAGGTTGGTCAGGTCCAGGTGCAACTCCGCGTGCTCTGACATCGCGTTGCCGTAGTAGGTTTTGAGCCCCTCCATCCGCGCACCACTGATATTGTCCCAGTCGGTGTCACACAGCACCGTGTCGATACCGGCGGACTGCATCGCCTTGGCGATTTTGACCGCCACGGGGTTCGCGCCGATGATCAGGTAGCCCTTGGTGTCGGGCGCGTTCACACCCAGCGCCTTGGTCAGGTAGCGCGCGGTGGAACTCTGGATCAACACCGTGCCGATGATGACGCTGAACGAAAGCGGCACCATGAGCTCGGCCCCGGCGATATTCAACGATTCCAGTTTCAGCGCAAACACCGCACTGATCGCCGCTGCGACGATCCCGCGCGGTCCGACCCACGCCAGCAGCAGGCGTTCGTTGCGGGTGAGGTTGCTGTTCATGGTGCTCAGCATCACCTTCACGGGGCGTGCAACAAATTGCATCACCAGCAGTATGCCGACAGACCCCCAGCCCAGCGCGAGCAGCGCATTGAAATCGAGGCGCGCGGACAGGATGATGAACAGGGAGGACACCAGGATCAGCGTCAGGCTCTCCTTGAAGTTCAGGATTTCCCGCGTGTGCACGCCCGGCATGTTGGCCAGCCAGATGCCCATGATGGTCACCGCCAGCAGGCCCGATTCATGCATCACCGTGTTCGACAGCGCGAAGGTGCTGGTCACCAGCGCGATGGCGGCAAAGTTATGCAGGAAATCCGGGATCAGCCGGTTGCGCAGCAACAGGCCGAAGCCGTGGCCGGCCGCCACACCCAGGACCACACCGATCGCAATCGTCTGGCCGAAAACGGCGAGCACGTGGCCGAGGTCGGAGCTGGTCTGCTGCGCGATGATAAATTCGAACACGAGGACCGCGAAGAGGGCGCCCAGCGGATCGATGACGATGCCCTCCCAACGCAGCGTGCGCGCCAGCACCGCGTTGGGTTTGACCGTGCGCAGCATCGGCATGATGACGGTGGGTCCGGTCACGACCATGATCGCGCCGAACAGCGCCGACAGCGACCAGCTCATACCCGTGAGGAAGTGCGCGGCGACCGTGGTGATCATCATATTGACCAGCGCGCCCCAGGAGACGAGGTTCTTGACGACATCGCCGATTTCCTGGAACTCGGACCGTTTCAGGGTGAGGCTGCCCTCGAACAGGATGATGGCGACCGACAGCGAGATAAACGAGAAGAGCAGATCGCCGAACAGGTCATCGGGAACCAGCAACCCCGAGGCGGGGCCGAGCACGATCCCTGTCAGCAGCAGGAACAGGATCGCCGGCAGTTTCACCCGCCAGGCAAACCATTGACACAGCAGTCCCAGCAGTCCGACAAGGCTGAGCATGAGGAGATCGGGAATATGCATGGTGATTCCTGGTCCGGAAAGGGGGCGATGATACGCGATTTTTAGTCATTGCGCTGGTGGTTCAAGTTCTCATGCGATGACAGTTGCGAGCGGCAAACCGCGCTCGTTATTGTCAGCGTGAGCGGGGTCCCTGCGTGATCCATCAGGGCATCCGGCGCGTAATCGCCTTGTCACCAATAACTCACAGGAACTGACATGAAATTTGCCTTCCATCCCACCATGTGTCCCCCGGACCAGTATGTGCCGCTCGTGAAGGCCGCCGAAGCGGCGGGGTTCGACACCTTCACGTTCCCCGACAGCATCTGTTACCCCAAGGAGGGGTCGGATGTGTACCCGTACAACGACGACGGGACGCGGGAGTTCCTCGACGGTGTTCCGTTCCTGGAGCCGTTTGTCGCCATCCCGTACCTGGCGGCGATCACGGAAAAAATCCGTTTCACCACCTCGGTGGTCAAGCTGGCGATACGCCAGCCGGTGATCGTGGCCAAGCAGCTGTCGACGCTGGGCGTCATGCTCGGCGACCGTTTCGGTTTCGGTGTGGGGATCAGCCCCTGGCCGGAGGACTTCATGGTCGCGCAGATTCCCTGGGAGAAACGCGGCAAGCGGATGGACGAGATGATGGAAATCATCAACGGCCTGATGAGCGGCGAGTACTTTGGGTACAAGGGAGAGATCTTTGAGATCGAGCCGATCAAGCTGACCCCGGTGCCCGAACACCATATTCCCCTGCTGGTTGGCGGTCACGCGAAACCCGCGCTGCGCCGGGCGGCCAAACTGGGTGACGGCTGGGTGTCTGCCGGCTCCTCACTGGAAGAGCTGCAGTCGCATATCAGCCAGATCGAGGAGTTCCGCAAGGAATTCGGCCGCCAGGATATCCCGTTCGAGTATCACGCCATGACCGAGGCGGCTTACTCGGTGCAGGGGCTGCAGGACCTTGTCGCGGCCGGTGTAACCGAGGTGATCATCGCGTTCCGCAATCCCTACGACGGCACGCCCGACACCCAGACCCTCGACGAGAAGATCGCCATGATCAACTGGTACGCTGACAACGTGATCAAGCCCTACCGCGCTGCCTAGGTAGGGCAGGGCGTCCGTGCCCGTGGCGTGAGGCTGCGCTTGAGCGCCGCCCGCGTCGCGCGGTTGGATGCCTTGTTGAGGCTGCGAAATTCACTGGCGACAAGGCTCTTCTCGCGCAGCAACCGACACAAGACATCCGTCGGTAGCTCGAGTTGCACGCGCGGAGGCGCTTCGCTCATGACGCAATACCCGGCGGCGCTGTGCTCAGTGCACCGCGACGCCCGGCGGGGCGCCCGCCGGCGTCTGCAATTGCCGCGCCGCCAGCGTCAGTCGTTCCACCGCTTCCATGGCGTCCCCCGTTGAGATCGGGAGGTGCAGCATGCCCTGCACGCGCCGGAGGCCCTCCTGCAACACCGCGTGGGCACTGGCTTCCTCATGCAGCGCCATCAGCAGGTGGGCGAGGTGGATCGCGGACTGGCTGAATCGCGAAATATCACACCGCGAGGGGTGGGGCGCATGGCGCAGCAGGATATCCGAGGTCTCCAGGGCGCAGCCGGCGTGGTTGGCTGCCTCTGTCAGCCGGCCGGCTTCGAGCAAACGCACACTGTAGTCGCTGGCGTTGCGCCACGCGGCGAACGCGGCCCCGGGGTTCTCCAGCAGCCATCGCCGATGGTTACCGCACAAGAATTTCAGTTTCACCTGTCATACCCACCCTGTTGTCATGTATATGATAATGATTATCAATAACATAAACACTGTCAAGCAAATGATAACGAT